>CALKWG010000093.1 GCA_938004315.1 uncultured Spirochaetaceae bacterium | reverse complement strand
ACCACGTCGGCGTCGGCGTTCTCGCCGAGCTTGAGCGCGGCGCCGGTGCCCACGGCCACCACGTCGACGATATAGCCGGTGTCCTTGGTAAATTCGGGGTGCAGGAAGGCCAGGAGGCCCGAGTTCTCCGTGCTGGTCGTGGTGGCCAGGCGCAGGCGCGGGTTGGCCGGGGTCGGTACCGCGGCCGCGGGATCGCCGGGGCGGCTTTCCCGGCCGCCGAGGGCGAAGGCGGGGGCGGCGGCCAAGAGCAGGGCCAGGGCCGCGGCGAAGGCGCGGCCTACGGGCCGCCTCATGCTGAGCTGCATAGGGTCTCCTTTCCGATGCCCTCAGGCTTCGTGCGCGGCCGGGTTTTCGGGCCGACGCTCGGGCGCCGGGGCGGGAGGCGAGGCGGTTTCCCTGACCTCGCCCGTCGACGGGCTCTCCGTCGCCCGGCCGCCGCCGTTCAGGGCGGTGGCGGACGCGTAGGCGATCCCGTTCGGAGGGTGTTAAAGATGCCGGGTTTCCTTCGTCCGGACGGCGGGGAAAACGACGGGCGGCCCATCGGGCCGCCCGTATATATAATCATTTTTATCGAAAATGGTCAATTTAAATAGTTAAGCCGCTTCCTAATCTACGGCTATCATCACGTTGCTGGCCTTGATGACCGCGTACGCCTCGGAGCCGATTTTTAAGCCCAGGCCTTCGGAGGAGCTCTTGGTGATGACGGACACCACTTCGGTCCCGCCGGGGAGCTTGATCGTCACCTCGTTATTCACCGCCCCTTCGACGATCTTGGTCACCGTGCCTTTTAGCACGTTCCGTGCGCTTAGCTTCATGACGCCTCCTTACAAGCCTTATACTCAGAAAAGATTACTTATAAGATAAGCAAAAGAGAATGTTCGGGCAAGCGCGCGTCCCGGGCGCTACTCCTCCATGTCGAATTCGCGCAGGTCGAACCAGTGCCCCGTGGCGCTCACCAGGTCGAGCTCGGCCCTGACGATGGCCGTGTGCCCGTCCTCGATCTCCAGGAGCCTGGCGAATACCTGCCTGGCCCCCTCGGGCAGCTCGCCGACCATCGAGCGGTAGAAGGCGCTCGTCTCCTCCTCGGCCTTGAGCGCATTCGCTAGGGCGCCGGGCTTGCCGCCCTCGGCTATCCCCTTGAAGCTCGCCTTGGCCTTGGCTATGGCCGCGCCCAGGGCCTCGGCGGGGGGCAGTTCGCTCGCGAGCCCGGCTTGGCTCATGGCGCCGGTATCCCGCCACTCGCCCAGCTTATGCTCGATATAGGCTACGTGCGAGTCCTCGTCGCGCGCCAGGATCTCGTAAAAGGCTTTAGCCTCGGGTATGAAGGCCTCCCTGGCCGCCTCCAGGTACTGGTCGCGAATGCGCCGCTCGTAGGCTAGCGCGTCGTTAAACGCCCGCTCTATGCTCATCGATTCCTCCTTTTTTCGTTCCCTCGAGTCATTCCCTCGTCAGTTCAATCATCGTCGCTCGGTAGGCTTCGAGCAAGCGCGTCTTAGCTATGAAGCCGATGAAGCGATTATCCTCGTCCTCCACCGGGAGCCAATCCTGCTTCGCCGCGTCCATCGCGTCCAGGGCAGCGTCGGCCTTGAGTCCGCTCAGGCGCAAAGCCTCGGCCGGCGCCATAAGCTCGTAGACGACGCGCCCGGCGGAGGCCTCCTCGTCGCCCATATAGGCGCGCATATCGTCGAAATCCACGACGCCCACGAGCGAACCTAGCTCTCCCAGCACCGGCAAGACCAGGCGCTCCCCGCCGAGGAAGGCCTCGCGGGCTTTCGACAAAGGGTCGTCGGGCTTAAGCGCTAGGAAATCGCGCTCAAGGAGGGGCGGCAGCTCCGTTTCCATGAGCGCGTGCGCATCCTTGTCGTGCGTCACCAGGGCTCCCTCGCGCGCCAAGCCGGACGCGTAAATCGAGTGCCCCATGAGAAGGCGGTGCGCCCCGTAGGCCGGCAGCACCGCCACCATGAGCGGGATGAGGAGCTGATATCCGCCCGTGAGCTCGGCTATCAGGAAGACCCCCGTGAGCGGCGCGTGCATGAGCGCCGCCAGGAAGGCCGCCATGCCCACGAGGCTCAGGTCCGGCGCCGAGGCCAGGGCCGCAGCATCCCACCCGGCCCGTCCTAACGCCTCGAGACCCCGGCCGAAGAGCCGGCCGCACAGCGCCCCCATGAAGAGGCTCGGGGCGAAGACGCCGCCCACGCCGCCTGAGCCCGTCGTGATGCCCGTGGCGAAGGGCTTAAGGAGGAGGGTGGCCCCGAGGAAGAGCCACAGGGCGGCGCCGCCGGCGGCTCCGCTAGCCTCGCCCGCGACGAAACTGTTGGCTACGAGGCTTTCCGGCCGCCCTGAAAGTATGGCGCGTATCGCGGCCGAGCCCTCGCCGTAGAGCGGGGGAAAGGCCAGCACGAGCGCTCCCAGCGCCGCCGCCCCGACGACGACGCGCAGACGCCAGTTCTTGATCCGCGCGAGGCTCCGCTCGCAAAAGCCGTTCACCGCCTGCATATAGCTCGCCATGAGCCCGCAGGCGAGGCCCAGGAGCAGGAACCAGGGCAGCTGCGAGGCCTTGAACGGCTCTATGAGCGCGTAGGCCATCTCGGCCGTATCGCCCGTGGCCAGGCGTCCGGCTAAGGCCCCGATTACCGAGGCGATGATCAAGGGCAGCTTCGTGCCCGGCGTCGAGTCGATGAGCAGCACCTCCAGGGCCAGCACGATGCCGGCCACCGGCGCCTTGTACACCGCCGCCACCGCCGCCGCGGCCCCCGCGCCCAGCATGATCGTCCTCGTCCGACGGTCGAAACCCATAGAACGCGCGATATTCGAGCCTATGGCCGAGCCTGCGTGCATCACCGGCGCCTCCATGCCGGCCGAGCCGCCGAGGCCCACGGTCATCGTGCAGCCTATGAGCGGCGTCACCATGGCGTGCACCGGCAGTATCCCGCGCTCCTTGGCGCGGGCCTTGAGCACCTTGGACACGCCGTGGCCCAGGTCGTCGCGGACTAAGTAGCGCGTAAAAAGCGCCGTAAGGCCTATGCCCACGAAGGGTAGGATAAAGTAGAGGGCGTTCAGGCGGCTGGCCTCGACGAAGCCGGCTACGCCATGGGCCGTCGCGTGCACCGTGAATTTAAGTAGGTCGGCGGCCAGGCCGGCGCAGAGGCCGATGGCGACTGCGGCATAGACCTCGCGGAGCTTGGCGCTCTTCAGCCGAGCGACAAGGCTCCCCTGATGCTTCGTTTCTGCCATGATGCCCTAGCTTAGCCTGACGGCGCTTCGCGGTAAAGGGCGGGGTAGGCAGAGGCTACGAGCCTAAGCGCCTAAGCCGGGGGCCGCCACGGGTCGGCGCTCGGCCGCCGCCGTCGGACGCGGCCCCCGCCGCGGGCTTCCGCCGCCGCTAAAGGCGTAGGAGTCGGCCCGGTCCCTCGCGGGCCCGGGCCCGCGCCCGAGGCGGGAGCCCCGGGCGCGCCCGCCTACGCGCGGCGCCGGCTATCCCGCGGCTCCCCTTAGGCTCGTTCCGCGCGCGTAAGCCTCGTCGAAGCCTGCCGTAGCGCCGCCGCCTCCGCCGGGTCGTAGGGAGTCCCGTCGGGCCTGAGGACGTCGTGGTACCAAAGCGCCGGCTCGCTCGCGGCCCGGCCCGCTCGAGCGCGGCTCGTCCGCGCCGGCGCGTCGTCCCAGGTATAGATCGTCTGCGTCCGGCCTGAGACGAGCCCCCAGTTAAAGCAGCCTATGTCCAGCTCCTCGAAGACCGGTAGGCAAGTTTCGAAAGCGCTGCCCGTCGTCCTGGCCAGGTACTCCGTGCAGAGGAGGGGCCGGCCGTAGGCCGCTAGCGCGGTCGCCTGCGCCCTAAGCTCGTCGGCCGTGCGGTAGTTGTGGAATGATACCAGGTCCGACAGCTCGATAAACTCGCGATTCAAGGTGGCGTGATTAAAATATATGGGGCTCGTCAGCGGCTGCTCGGGCTTCATGGCCCGGCACCAGGCGAAGGCCGCGCGTAAGAGGGGCAGGGTGGGGCTCGGCCGTAGGTAGAAGGCTAGGCCCTTGGCCAGGAGCAGGGCCTGCCTGAGGGGCGGGCGACGGGACAGCGCCGGGAGGAAGAAGTTCCCTACTTCGTTGTAGACGTCCCAGGCCAGCACGCGGCTATCGCGGCCGAAGGCGCCGACCGTCGCCTTGACGTAGGCTTCCAGGCGCTCCCATCGGCCGCGGTCGCGCGCCGCGGCTAGCCCCGGGCTCCGTAGCCAGATCGAGTTGTGCACCCCCGGCCGCGGCTCGGGGTTCGGGCCTAGGCTCCCCGGCTCGTGCCAGCAGTCGTCGAAGAGCACGGGCATGACCGAAAGCCCGCGCGCCGCGGCCAGGCCTAAGAACTCGTCTAGGCGCTTTAAGAAGCCCTCGGGCTCGGCTTCATAAACCCGATCGTGCAGGAAGACCCTGAGCACGTTCATGCCTAAGCCCGCGGCCCAGTCGAGCTCGCGCGCGATCGTATCGCGGTCGAAGCCGTCCGCGCCCCACATTTCAAGTTGGTTCCCCGCCGTCGAGGGTATGAAGTTGCAGCCCAAAGGCCGCGGGCGGCTCCGATACCAGGCCCAGGCGCGCTCGGCGCTCCATCGCTCGTCCATGGCGGGTAGTCTACCACGGCTTCGAGTATTCGGGTGTATACTGTCCCCGCGCGGCGCCCGCCTTAGCCGCGCAGAGGAGAGCCTATGCCAGCCATGGATTTCGTCGAACTCGGCCCCGACCCCGCGCTCATGGAGGACGCGGCGGCGCTCCTCACGCGCACCTTCAAGGGCATGGGCAAGGACGCCTGGCCGACGATAGAGAGCGCGCGCGAGGAACTGGCCGAGTGCGTGGCCGCGCCCAATATCGCCGTGGGCCTCCTCGTCGAAGGGCGACTCGGCGGATGGATAGGCGCCCGGCCTATGTACGAGATCGGAAGAGCACACGTCTGAACTCCAGTCACCGAATACGATCTC
>CALKWG010000092.1 GCA_938004315.1 uncultured Spirochaetaceae bacterium | reverse complement strand
GCGGTTCCGCGGCGTCGTCGGCGTCCGCGGGCGGCGCCGCGATACGCCGGCCGCCGCCCGGGCCCGGCCGCAAGCTTAGCCCGCGCCGGGCCCGGGCGGCCAGCGTATCGCGGGTGGAAAAAACCCTTAGAGACGAGTATTCGCGCGTCTTTACAGGCCCGCCTCCCCGTCGTATTATCGCGCCTATCCTATCCAAGTTCCTGACAAAAACGAGGTTTTATGCCAGCGCGCGCCGCCAAGGGCGAGAGCGACCTTTTTACTAGACTCCAAGCGACCGGCAAGCTCCCGGCCCTGCTCCGAGGCCTGGGCGTGTTCCTAAAGGATTACGAAGCCGGCGTCGGCGTGCCCAATACGCTTTGGGCCGAGCTCGGCTACGGCTCCGACGAGCTCGGCGCGGAGCTTTGGCGCGAGATCCTCCACCCCGACGACAGGACCTACGCCTTGGAGAGCTGGGACCGCGTCTACCGCGGCGAGGCCGACGCCTGGTCGGGGCAGTTCCGCATCAGGGCCAAGGACGGGAGCTATAAGACCGTACGGCATCGCACGATCATCTTGGAGCGCGGGCCATCGGGCGCGCCGAGCCTGGCCTTCGGCGTGGACCAGGACCTGAGCGACCTGGCCGACGAGCTGGAGGCCGAACGCGAGGCTAGGCTCCGCGCCGAGTCCGCGCTTATGCGGGCCGAGCTCCTCCGGGCCGCCGGCACCGTCGCCTCGAGCGCGCTCGACGGCATCGAGGCGGTAGACCGCGTCATAGCCCAGGCCAGGTCGGTACTCGAGTTCGACGCCGCCTTCGTCTGGCAGCCGGAGGACGGCCGCTTCACGTGCCTCCGCGCGGTCGGCGCCGATCCCATGGACCTGCCCGACGCCGCCGGCGCGGTCAAGGAATCTGCCAAGGGCTTCAATCCCGTCATCGCGACGCTGCCCTTCGGCTCGTCGCTCTGCCTGCCCCTGGTGACGCGGAGCCGTGTGCTCGCCGTCATGCAGTTCCTTTCGCGACGCGTCCCCTTCGGGGAGGAGTCCCTGAGCTCGGCCTTAGGCTTCGCCGATTCGGCGGCGGTCGCCCTGGCCAACGCCCTGCGCTTCAGCGCCTCGGAACGCCTGGCCGCCACCGATTGGCTCACGGGCCTGGGCACCCGGCGCCGCTTCGAGGAGCGGGGCCTCGCGCTCCTGGCCGACGGGCCGACCTGCGTCTCCTGCCTTATGATCGACATCGACCACTTCAAGCGCGTGAACGACGAGTACGGCCACCAGGCGGGCGACGCCGTCCTGCGAGAGCTCGGCGCCTTCGTCCGCGGCGCCTTCCGCGACGCCGACTTGGTCTGCCGCTACGGCGGCGAGGAGCTCGTCGTCCTCATGCCCGGCGCCTGCGCCAAGGCCGCGGCCGAGGCCGCCGAGCGCGTGCGGCTCGGCGCCAAGACCCTGCGCTATCCCTCGGTTCCCGACTTATCGATTAGCGTCAGCGTCGGGGCGGCTACCATCCCGGAGCCGCCCCGTACCGACCCGCGCGCGACGCTATCGACCATCGTGGCTAAAGCCGACGCCGCGCTCTACCGCGCCAAAGGCGCTGGCCGCGACCGCGTCGAGATAGAGAATTGACGGCGTCCGGGCGGGCGCCCGCGACGAACGGAGGGGTCTATGGATGAAGAAAGCATTGTCCAAACGCAGGTGGAGCGCTACAACGAGCATGACCTTGACGGCTTCTGCGCGCTCTACGCGGACGATATCGAGGTCTACGCCTTCGGCCGCCTCGAGCCCGAGCTCCGCGGCAAGGAGGCCTTCCGCGCCCGCTACCGCGAGCGCTTCGCCCTGCCCGCGCTCCGGGCCCGCATCGAGACGCGGATCGTCCAGGGAAGCTTCGTCATCGACCACGAGAAGGTGTCCGGCCTGCCAGGCGAGGCGGTCGAGCGATCGGTGATAGCCATATACGAGCTCGAGGGCGGGCTTATTCGTAGGGTGACGTTCATCCGATAAGCGGCAGGGGGACTTGGCTTCCGCGGCTCGCCGTCCTGGCTCGCCGCTCCAGCCCGCCTCGCTCGCTGCCGCGCCGATATGGACGGGGGCAAGCCCCCGACCCCCCTGCGGTCCTGCGAGTCTCGGACCGCACCTTGGGCGCTCCTCCTCTTCTGCTCCTGCGCAAGCTCGGAGCGATTGCTCGGCGCTCGCTCGGTAGCGCTTCGCGCAAACGCAGGGTTTTGGGTTGATAGGCCCGCTATCGCGGGCGCGTTACAAGTCCCCCTTTGGGCTAAATAAAAAGACGAGACCGCGCGGTGCGCGATCTCGTCTTTTTGCCCAGAGGGGGACTTGAACCCCCATGCCTCTCGGCACTAGTACCTGAAACTAGCGTGTCTGCCAATTCCACCATCTGGGCGCGGGAATCGGTGCGGTGAATTGTATATACTGGACGGGACGGACGCGTCAAGGGCGGGCGGAGCGGGCCAGGGCGCCGCTGGGACGACGCCGCTCGTGCCCCTCTTTCGCCTTGCGGCGCTTGTGCGCCCGTGCTAGCCTGGTTTTAATCGAACGGACATTCGTTTATTCGGAGGGATTATGGACGGTAAATCGGGCGTGGTGGCCTTCGTCGACCTAGGTACGGGCGTTATCGAGGAGCGCAAGCTGGACGAAGCGCTCTACGAGCGCTGGATAGGCGGCGCCATGCTCGGCGCGGCCCTGCTCTCAGAGCTCATCCCCGCGGGGGCCGACCCCCTAGGGCCTGAGAACGCGCTGGCCTTCATGCCCGGGCGGCTCACCGGCACGGGGGCGCTCATGACCGGCCGTTGGACGGTCTGCGCCAAGAGCCCGCTCACCGGCGGCTGGGGCGACGCGAACTGCGGCGGCACCTTGGCGCCGGCGATAAAGCGCTGCGGCTGGGACGGCATCGTCTTCACCGGGATAGCGCCTAAGCCCGTCGTCTTCGTCTGCGACGAGCGCGGCCCGCGGCTCGAGGACGCCTCCGAGCTCTGGGGCCTGGATGCCGTCGAGACTGAAGGACGCGTAGCGGCTTCATGGACCGCCGGAGGCGGCAAGCTCAAGCCGGCCATAGCGACGATAGGCCCGGCCGGAGAGAAGCTCTCCCTCATCTCGGGTATCTCCAACGACGGCGGGCGCTACGCGGCCCGTTCGGGGGTCGGCGCCGTGATGGGCTCCAAGCGCCTGAAGGCCGTCGCCCTGGCCGGATCCAAGCCCGTCGGGGCGGCCGATCCGGAGGCGATGAAGGCCCTCTCGGCGAGCTACGCCGCGGCGGTCAACGGCGTGAAGCTACCCGGCTTCTTCCGCGGCCGCGCCCTCACCCTCATGGGTCGGCTGTTGGGTATGAAGACCGTGCTGCCCTTGGACGGCATCCTCGTCGCCGGCATCTTCAGGCGCTGGGGCACCATCTACAACAACATGGCCGGCATCGTGAACGGCGACTCGCCGGTGAAGAACTGGGCCGGCTCGGTAAAGGACTTCGGACCGGAGCGCTACGCCAAGCTGGACCCCGACCGCATCGTCGCGCGTGAGCGTAGGAAGTACCGCTGCTACTCCTGCGTCATAGGCTGCGGCGGCGAGGTGGACGCGCCCTCGGGCGGGCTCATGCACAAGCCCGAATACGAGACCTGCTGCGCCTTCGGGCCCCTCCTCTTGAACGACGACCTCGATACGGTCTTCTTATGCAACGAGCTCTGCAACCGCGCCGGCCTCGATACGATATCCGCCGGCTCGACCATCGCCTTCGCCATGGAGTGCTGGGAGAGGGGCATCATCACGCGGGCTGATACCGGCGGCCTCGCCTTAGAATGGGGCGACCCCAAGGCCATCGTCGCGCTCCTTAAGCTCATGATAGCCCGAGAAGGCATAGGCGAGGTCCTGGCCGACGGCGTGGCCAAGGCCGCCGAGCGCATCGGCCGCGGCTCGGAGGCCTGCGCCGTGCTGGCCGGCGCCCAAGAGCCGGGCATGCACGACGGGCGCATGGACCCGATCATGTCCATCTCCTACGCCGCCGACCCCACGCCCGGGCGCCATACCGTGGGCGCCGGCGCGTACTACAACGTGAGCAAGATCTGGGATTTCGTCAGCTGGGCCCCGCGCGTCACCCGCCCCTACCTCAAGGCCAAGGAATATGAGGATAGCGACGACGAGGCGCTCAAGGCGGCCGCTTTAAGCGCCTTCAAGCAGCTCCTCGACGCCGCCGGCGGCTGCCTCTTCGCCCTGACCACCGGCCTCAACCACTGGCGCTTCTTCGACATGCTGAACGCCGCGACGGGCGCCGCCTTAAGCCCCGACGAATGGATGGCTAAAGGCGCGGCCGCGCAGAAGCTGCGCCGCGATTTCAACGCGGCGCAGGGCTTGGGCCGCGCGGCCTGGCACCCGCGGCTCTCAGGCGACGAGGCGCTGGAGCGCGGCCCCCTGGCGGGCAAGAGCCTGCCCCTAGCGGCGATGGTCAAGCGCTTCGAACGGACGCTCACCGAGAAGGCCGCCGCGGCGGCGAACGAGCCGGCCGCGCCGTGAGCGTCGTCGTCTTCGAGCGCCTAGCGCCGGGCGCGTACGAAGAGGGCTGCGTCTACCTGCCGCCCGACTATGGCTCGGTCGCCTGGGAGCGGCGGCCTGAGGTGGCCGCGATACGCCGGGCCGTCTTCGCCGCCCTGGACCGGCTCGACGCCGAGACCGGCGCGGGCGATCGGCTGCGCGATAGGCCCGTCGTCGTCAAACCCAACCTGGTACTCGTGTACCGCGACATCGGCACCGAACGCTCGGCCTACCCGGAGACTACCGACCCGCGCGTCCTAGACGCCGTCGTCCTTTGGCTGCGGGAGCGCGCCTCGTCGCTCACTATACTGGAGGGCTCAGGCCGCGGCGCGCCGACCCGCACGGCCTTTAGGCTCTCGGGCGTCGACCGGCTGGCCCGCCATCGCGGCTGCGAGCTCGTCGCCGTAGAAGAGTCGCCCATGGTACGCTACTACCTACCCGGGGCCAGGGTGCAACGCGAGATACTCGTACCGGAGGCGCTCGTCCCCGCCGTCGAGGGGCGAGGCGCCTACGTCTCCGTGCCCAAGCTCAAGACCAACCTGTACACCGGCGTCACCCTGGGCTTTAAGAACGCCATGGGATTACTGCCGTATAACCTCAGGCAGCGCGACCACGACGCGTCGATAGAGGACAAGCTCGTCGACATACTCCGCCTCATCAAGCCCTCGATCACGCTCATCGACGGCGTCGTCGGGGGAGAGGGCGAATGCCCGGCGCCGGTCTTCCCGGTCGATAGCCGCGCTATCGTCGCCGGCGGCCACGCGGTAGAGACCGACCGCGCGGCGACGGCCTTCATGGGCTTCGACCCGGCGGAGATCGGCCTCATGAGGAAGGCCGACGAGGCGGGCTTCGGCGATCCCGACGGCGCGCGCATCCTCGGCGACGCGACGCCCGTTCGCTTTAGGCCTGCCGACCGCAGCCTCGTCTCGCCGCGCGTCCGCGCCCTCTTCCCCGAGCTGACCGTGCTCTACGGCCTGCCCTTCGCGGAAGGCGCCCGGGCGGCGGTGGCCGCCGATCCCATAGCTCCGGGCGCTACGAGCGCGAGCCCGAGCGCCGAGCCCGCGCGGCGCTCGGAGGCCTCATGCCTAGGGGGCTGCGTCGCCTCGACGCGCTTCGGCCTGGCCATGATGGAGGCCGAAGGCGCGCGCTTCAAACGCCCGGCCCTTCTGGCGATCGGCCCGGGGCTTGCGCTCGGCGCGTCGGGTAACGAAGGCGGCGCGGAGCCTATTTGGCTGGACGCCGAAGGCCGCCGGTGGACGGCGGCGGATATAGCCGGCTTTAAAGGCCCGAAGGCGGCCATGGGGTCATGCACGCGCCCCCTCGCGGGCGCGTCGGATTACTTCGTCGAAGGTTGCATGCCCTTGGCCAACGCGCCGCACGCCATCCTGCACCGCCTCTCGGGCACGAGCTGCGCGGTCTTAGGCGCCCGAAACCGAAGGCTCGCCGGGCTCCTCGTCGACACCCTACGTTGCCGCGCCGCGCGCCGCCGCCTCATCAAGGCCGGCCTGCGCATCGACGTGGCCTATCCTTGGGAGAAGAAAGCCGCCGTAGAACGCGGCCCCGAGGGGAACGACGGCGCGAGGCCCGGCCCCGGCTCAAGTCTCCTCCGCTGGCCGCTTGAGCCGATACGCGATCCGGCCGAACGGCGCGGGCTCCTGGCGGCCGAGGACGACCTAGCCTTGGCCTCTATGAGCGGGGTGTATAAGCGCGGAGAGGCGTCCCGCCTAGCCCGCGCGGCGGCCGGCGTGCTGACAGGGCTGGCGACCTGGCTTCCGCTCGCAGCCTCGGCCATGGCGTCCGCCGCAGGGCGGCAGGCAGCGTCGGCGGCCTGGCTATGCGTCTGGCTAGGCGTCATGGCCCTGCATCTGGCCGAGTCGGCCCTAGCCCTGCGCGCGGCGCGGAAGGCGGGCGACGCGCGGCCCTGGCGCCGCGTCGCCCTGACGCTCGCCATAGGTTTCCCCGCCTGGGTCGGCCATGGGGACGCCGCCGACCGGCGGGAGGACTAGGCTCGGTAGGTGACCGCCTTCGCGACGTAGCTGAGCTCGGCGATGCCGAGCGAATGCGGCTCGAAAAGGCCGCGGGACTGCACCGCGTCGATAACCGGGGCGACGACACGCTCGGGGATGATGAGGTCGCAGGTCTCGCGGGCATGGACCGGACGGTCCTTGCCCGCGGCGTAGGATCGGTGCTCCAGGGGGATCAGGGTAGCGCCGCCCGCCCCGGCGTCCATGGCCGCGCGGACGAATTCCCCAACCGAGCCCTCCTCCGCCACGAGGGACAGGCAGTAGAGCGCCTCGCCGCCCTCGGACGCAGCGCCTTCGCGCGCGCCGCGCGCCGGCTTGGCGGGGGCAAGGCGCCTCCAGTCGGACGAGCCGCGAAGCTCGTCGAGCGCGGCGATCACCTGCTCCATGCTGGCCGCCGAGCTACGCTTACCGCGCCGGACGCGCAGGTTGACCGCCGCCGCCCGGACGGGGTAACGGTAGATGAAGCCCTGGCCCGGCCGGTCGAGGCGCGCCTTATGCACCGCTAAGCCTTCGACCAGGTCGGCGTCGCGCTCGGGCACCACGAAATAGATGACTTCCTTATCCACGGGGATGGTGATGCGTAGGAGGCCGAGCTTGTTCCTAAGTCCCATGCCCTCGCCGAAAGAGACCACCGGGACGCAGAGCCCCAGGTCCAGGACGACGTCGGCTAGCGGCGCCGCCATGCCGCGCTGGACTATGCAGCACAGCACGCTATAGGCCTCCGGCCTGGCCCCGCCTTCTGGCGATAGCTCGGCGAGCAAGTTCTCGTCGAAATCCAGAGCCTCGGCGCGGCGTAGCTTGACGTCCTCGGCGAAGAGGCTGCCCCTGCCCGGCAGGAACAAGTCCGCGGCCTCGGCGACGCGGCGCATGACGCCCGCCTCGAAGCGCTTGGGGACGTACCAGCGCAGGAGCTCGGCCCTATCCTCGGCGGACCGTACCGTCGGCCCCAGGCCGAGGCCGAGGAAACCGCCTGTCTCCTCGAGCGAGACCTGCTTGGCCCGCTGGACGAAGACCTCGGGTAAGCCAAGGTCGCGCAGCGCCGAGGCTACGGCGCCCGCCACGTTCGCGTCGGCCACGCAGTGTATCTTGGAATACTGCTCGAAACCGTTCGCCGCCGCCCTCATACCAACGCCCCCTTGGCCACGGCCCGCTTCGCCCTGGCCTGGACCGCCAAGCCGGAGGCGAGCACGAATACGATCGGGAACACGCTGGCGGCGGCCACCGCCCCGAAGCCCGAGCCGCCGCCGGCGCCGAGCCCTAGGCCGGTCGCGATGACGAGGGGCACGGTCACCGGACCCGTCGTCACGCCGGCCGAGTCCCAAGCTATGCCTGAGAATTCCTCCGACGAGAAGGCCGTCAATACCAGCGCCAGCGCGTAAGCCGGCCCCAGGATCCAACTGAGTTGGAAAGAGAAGAGGATGCGGGCGAAGCCCGCCGCCAAGCCTATGCCCACGCCTATCCCAACGTTGCGTACGAGCGTAGTCTTGCGATACGTGCCCGTGGTCAGGTCCTCGACGGTATAGCCCAAGGCGGCCAGGGAGGGCTCGGCTAAGGTCGCCCCGAGGCCGAGAGCGAAGACGAAGGCAAGGACCGCCGCCATGCCGGCGTAGCGTCCCCAAGCGGCGAATACGGCGCTTTCGATAGGGACATAGCGATAGTCGCCGCTCACGGCGTCCCGGGATAGCGCGGCCTCCGGGACGGCGCTCGGCCCGCGCCCGTAGTCCAGCCAAAGGTAGCGCTTAGGCCCCTCGGGGCCGACGACCGTGAAGAAGTCCGACTCCGAAAGCCGTCCGAGGGCGAGCGCGCTGTCTTCGCGGGCGGTCGCCTCGTAGGCGCGCGGCAGAGCCGCGCCGGCTTGGCTACCGAGCGCGGAGAGGCCGCGCTCCATGCCGGCGTTGAAGAAGAAGAGGCCGGCGATAGAAAAGGCCAAGCCTAGGAGTATCTCGTCGAGGGCCCTGATCTTCTCTCGGAGGAATACGACCAAGGTGACTCCCAGGAGCAAGGCCAGGGGTAGGACCGCCGTTACGGCAGCCCGAAGCTGCGAGACGAGGGCCGCGCGACCCGGCGGGGTCGCCGATGATCCCGCGGCCTCGACCGCCGCCGGGCTCGGGGAGGCCGCGGAGCCCGGGTCGCGATCCGGAGCGAGGGCCCAGGCGGCGTAGGCCGGGTCCAAGGCGCCGAGCGCGACGGCCTTTTCGGCGGCGGCGGCCAGCGCCGCCTCGTCCCCGCTTACGAAGAGCGCCTTAGCCCGCGCCTCCGGGAACGGGGAGAAGAACGCCGGAGCGCCCGCGGGAGCCGGCACGCGGGCGTCCAGGGCTAAGGCTAGGCCGAAGACGGCCAGGACCGGCAGGGCGGAGGCCAGGGTCACCACGCCGAGGCTCGTGGCGCCGCCGCGGCCGCGGCCGGCGATGCGCGACACGCCTATGCCGAGCGCGATCACCAGGGGAACGGTAACGGGGCCCGTCGTCACGCCTCCGGTATCCCAGGCCAAGGCCGCGACGGGGCGCAGGGTCGGAGAAAGCTCGAAATAGACGGATACGCCCACGAGTATAGGCACGAGCGAGAATATGAACGGCTTCAAGGCCCAACCGTACAGGAAGCGCAGCACGCCCAGGACGACCGCGACGCCGACGCCGACGGCCACCGCGGCCACGAGGAGCCCCGAGCCGCGGTTAAGAAGGTAGTAGAGGAGGGGGCTCTCCCACGGCAACGCGGCGCCCCCCTGGACTTTCAAGAGTCCGATCGCCGGCTCGGCCAGAGTCGCCGCGACGCCTACCGAGGCCGAGAAAGCTATGATGGCGGCGACGCCGGCCCGACCGGGTAGCTTCAGGCCGCATTGCTCGCCCAAGGGCATGATCGCCAAGAACAAGCCCTCCATGAAGAGAGCCAGGCCGACCACCGTCGCGCCGATGCCGAGGGCCGCGCCGAGCGCGTCATGAATCGGCGCCTTGAGGATAAGCGCCTGCACGGCGACGAGGTATACGACGATGAAACCGATCGATCGGAGCTGCTCGACGAGCTTGCCTCGGGCGTACGCGCCTATCATGGCGGCCGCCCGCTTCGGCTCTATTCGAATTTTAGCTTGATCAGCGTGGGCGGGCGACGAGTTCTTAGGCTTTATTTTGGACGCCAAGGCGCTACTCCCGCCGGGTACATCCCGGCGGGATCATCATAGCTAGGGGGCCGGTCTTTGTCCAAGCCTTAGGCTTTCATCTTAGCCGCCAGGCTCGCCAGCGCGTTCTTCAAGAGCTGGATATGCTTACCCGGATACACGGCCTGGGGGCAGACGCGGGAGCAGGCCAAATGACGCTCGCAGGCGGCCGCGCCGTCCGGTGCGGCGGCCGAATCGAGGAGCTCCTCGGCCCGGGCTTCGCCGCGCTCGCGGCCGCGGTTCATTGCAGCCAGCGCAGCCGGCCCCATGAAGGGGACGCTGACCGGGCAGGAGGACGAGCAGAGGCCGCATTCGATGCAAGCTTCGAAGCGGACGCGCTCCGGCGCTCTGCCCGACAGAACCTCGCCGGTAGCCTGGCGAGTCGGGTCGCCTTCAAGCTCCGCCTTGTCAATGGCCTCGGCGGGACGCAGGTAGCCCAGCCATTCAGGTATAGCGCGCAAGGCCTCGTCCGGCCGGGCGGCCACCCCGCCTACGAGGGCGCCGCGCCGTATCGGGTCGATACGGACGATGACGGCGCCGTCAGCGGCAATCTCGGGCGGCTCGGGAGCGGCGCCGGGCTTCCTCGGCCGCGCGGCCGCCAGCTCGCCCAAGCGCGTCAGGCACATGAGGGACTCAAGCCCGTTCACGACGGCGCTGCAGGTCCCGCAGGAGCCGTGGTGGCACGAGTGCCGGTAATGGGGGACCCGGGCCACGGCCGGCTTCGCGCCGCCTTCTGCGGCCGCCCGTAGGCTTTCCAAGGCGTCGAGCACGGTCATGGCGGGGTCGAGCTCGGCGCGGAGCTCGGAATAGCCCTCGCCGTTGCGGACGTACAGTACGAACCTCATAACCTAGGCCTCCTTCCGCGCGGCGAACGCGCCGAGCGCGCGCCAGCTCGGCAGGACGAAATCGGCCGTGCGGCAGGGCTCCGCGATGCCTAAGCGGGCGCAGACCTCGTCGGCGGCCTTCTCCGCCATGACGCGCAGGGCGGTAGCCTTGCCGCCTATCAGCGTGCACATGCCGGCGACGCCGTCGTCGGCGTGGTCGAGCACGGCGAAGTCGCGCGATATGGCGCGGCCCTCGGCGTCGTTCGAGGCGCGTCCGGCTAAGGGGCGTGCGGCGGCCCAGGCCGCGTGGAACGGGGCGTCGGCGAAGCTTGGGACGAGCTCGGCGGCCCGGCCCTTCAGGTAGGCGATCTCTTCGTCCGTCGGCAGGATGCCCTCGGGCGAGTCGGCGCGCCGTTGCGTGCTTCCGATGATGGACAGGCCGCGCTGGGGCACGAGGATATCGCCGTCGCCGGGCGGCGCCAGGCGGGAGATCACCATGTCGGTAAGCCGCCCCTTCACGGCGAGCATGGCGCCGGGAGCCGGGGTGATCGGAACGTCCAGGCCCGCCAGGGCGCCTACCCTGCCCGCCCAGGCCCCGGTCGCGCTCACGAGGTAATCGAAGGAGAGCCTCTCCTCCCGGCCGTCGGGCCCGCGCAGGGCGGCCCCGACGGCCCGCCCGCCGCGGAGCTCTATCCCGACCAGCTCCGTGAACGCCCTAAGCTCGGCGCCCAGCGCGGCCGCGCCCGCCAAGAAGGCGGCCGGCACCCGATACGCGTCGAAGCTACCGTCCGGAACCCACACGGCGCGGCGGGCGGCCGGGTTCAAGGCCGGCTCCCAGGCCCGCGCCTTCTCGGTCGCCGCGTCCCGGGCCGGTATGCCCGCCTCTAGGCAGGCGCTTATAAAGCTGTCGCCGTAATCGGCCTCGTCGTCGCTCAGGGCCACGAA
This sequence comes from uncultured Spirochaetaceae bacterium, assembly GCA_938004315.1. Lineage (GTDB taxonomy): Bacteria > Spirochaetota > Spirochaetia > Treponematales > UBA12059 > DAIPLR01. The sequence goes on along the minus strand of CALKWG010000092.1, from coordinate 8,655 downwards.
GAGCCCGCCGTTATATTCGATCGCCTGGGGTACGATACGCCGGAGGATGAGCGTCTCCTGCATGCATTCGCGCGCGATGGCCCGGTCGCCCACGGCGTAGCGCGCGCCCGAATGCAGCTGGCCGTGGTGGCGACCCGTGGTGCCGGAGGTGAATTCGCCTTTCTCTACGAGCAGGACCGACAGCCCGCGCAGGGCTAGGTCGTAGGCCAGGGCGGCGCCGGAGCCGCCGCCGCCCACGATTAAGACGCGGGCGGCATGCCTATGCGGAACGGGAGGGTTGAACATAGCGTAGCAGTATAAGGGCGCCCGCCGCCCGAGGCAAGCGAAGAGCCTAGCGCAAGGGCGGCTCGGGCGGCTGCCAGCGGCCCGACGAGCCGGGTATGCCCATGCCGAGCGTCCAATAGGCCGGAACCGGGGCTTGGCCCGAGGCCCCCGCCGGCGTATCCGGGCGGTCGCTAGCGACGGGTAGGTCGCTGGCGCCGGCTATGAAGAGCCGCCTGGCGCGCCTGCCCGGGCTCGCGACGGTATGCTTGGCCGCGAACTCGTCCAGGTAGGAGCGGAGCTCCTGCCAAGCCTCGTCGTCGCAGTGGACCAGCTGGTCGTAGAGGAAGGCGCGGCGCGCGGCGCCGGCCGCGCCCGGCGCGCCGGCCGCGCCCTCGGCTTCGTCGCCGGCCTCTATCATCGTCCGCTCCAAAAAGGCCTTGAGGCCCTCTTTAAAGCGGCGAGCGATCATCCGCGATAGCTCGTCGCGGAGCGCGCCGTCCTCGTCGGCCGGGCCTAGGCCCGGCTGGACGACGAAGTGGCGGGCGGCCGGCTCGTAGTAGCGGGCGATGATGCCGTTCACCACCTCGGTACGCGCCACGGCCACGATGCCGGCGGCCTCGAGGAGACGCATGTGGTAATGGGCCTTGCCCGGCCCGTCGCCTAAGGAGCGCGCCAGCTCGGTGGCCGTCGCCGGCCTGGCCTGCTGCCTGAGCGCGTTCAGGAGCCGCATCCTATAGGGATGCGTAAACGCCTTGATGCGCTCCTCGCTATCGAGCTCCAATTCCTCGAGCATGGCGGTTCCCGGCGCGCCCGGCTCGGCGAGCCTAGCGCCGGCCCCGGAACGAGACGCGCACCTGCTTATACAGGCCCTCGCCCTCGCTCTTGGTATCGATATCGACGATGTCGTTCAGGGTCGTGTGCACGATGCGGCGCTCGAAGGGGTTCATAGGCTCGAGCAGCACCGAATTCTTGGTGCGCCTGACCTTCTCGGCCACCTCGTAGGCCATCTTCACGATGGATTCCTCGCGGCGGATGCGGTAGTTCTCCGAATCCAGGATGACGCGCAGGTCCTCGCGGCCGAGCCTACCGGCATAGACGTTGACCAGGAGCTGCAGGGCGTCCAGGTTCTTGCCTTTTTTGCCGATCAGGATGGCCGCGCTCTCGCTCTCGATGCGTATGCCCAGCTTCTGCTCCTCGCGGAACAGGACGCTCGCCTTGCAGCCGTAGCCCATGCGCTCCACCACGCCGGTCGTGAACTCAAGGAGCTTGCTCTCCAGCTCCGCATCTTCGGGGGCGTCGGGCGAGCGCTCGCGGCGGGGCTCGGAGGCCGAGCGCCTCTGCTCCTCGGCCTGCCGCGGCTCGCGGCGGGGTTCGGCGGGCCTAAGCCCGGGGGCGGGTTCACGGGTATGCACCTTGATGACGGTCTTGCCGCGCTTTAAGAAGCCGCCCCGCTGCGACTCCACGATCTCCACGTCGAACTCGTCTCGCGCGAGGCCTAAGCCCGCCGCGGCTAGCTCGATGGCCTCTTCTTCGGTCCGGCCTTCGAATTCATATACCATATAGATTCTCCTCTAAGGCGCGCCGGGCTATCCCGCTTTCGGGGCTTCGCCATGGCGCGCCGGGGTCCTAGCTTCGCCTTACTTACGGCCGCCCTTGATGCCCTTGGGGCCCTTGCCGGCAATGACCTTGCCGCCCGACGGGGCCTCGCCCGACACGACGGCCTTCTTATGCACGACGCGGTGGATGTAGGCCTGCTGCGCGATGGTCAGGAGGTTGGACGAGATCCAGTATACCAGGAGGCCGGAGGGCACGTCGTAGAGCACGAAGAAGAAGATGATCGGCATGCCGTACATCATGAACTTCATCTGGCCCTGGCTCTGGGCGCCGGCGTTCGGGGTCTGCATGAATTTGCCGTAGAGGAGCTGGCTGACCAGGTAGATGATAGGCAGGACGCGGATAGCCGAGAGCTGCCAGATAACCAGATTGATAGTCGGGAAGCTGAAGATCGCCTCGGGCAGGGACAGGTCCTCGATCCAACCGGGGATGAAGCTCGCGCCGCGCAGGTCGAAGTGGTTGTTGAAGAGCGAGTACATCGCGATGAAGATCGGGAACTGGATGAGGAGGGGCAGGCAGCCCGAGAGCGGGTTATAGCCCTCGCGCTTATAGAACTCCGCCATCTCGATATTAAGCTTCTGCGGATTGTTCTTGTACTTGGCCTGGAGCTCCTGGATCTTGGGCTGCAGCTCCTGCATGCGGGCGGTGGCCTTGCTGCCCTTGAAGGTCAGCGGGAACATCGCCAGGCGCACCAGGAGGGTGACCAGGATGATGGCGACGCCGTAGTTGCGCACGATCCCGTAGAAGAAGTTCATGGCCCACTTGAGCAGGGTCTCGAGCCAGCCCAGCATATTGCCGCCCTCGAGCACGCCCTCCAGGTTGTCCATGGTGCGGCCGAAGCCGTTGGCCGTCGGGTCGTCGTAGCTCGCCAGGTCGCGGGCGCTCTTGGGGCCGGCGTAGAAATGGTAGACGTCGGTCTGCGCGCTCGCGCCGAAGGGCGCGCGGCTCATTTTCATGGCCGTGGTCACGGGCCGGCCGTCGGCGGCGACGTTCACGAAGGTATAAGCCGCCGGCGTCTCCTGGGGCAGGGCGATGAAGGCGAAGTACTTGCCGGCCACGGCCGCCCAGCTGGGCTTGATCGCCATGGTTTGGCTGCCGCCCTTGGGGTTGATCACCTTGCGCTTGTTATTCTCCAGGGTCACGATGCGCCTAAAATCGGCGTTCTTGGCCAGGTGATCGAAGCGCGGGCCGATCTGCGGCCCGAGGGCCAAGGTGTAGGCGTAGGTCCCGTCGCCCAAGGGCAGGGCCTCGGGGCGGCTGTTCTCGAAACCCACGGACAGGCGGAACATATAGTCCCCATCCTTGAACTCGAAGCGCTTGCGATAGGTGTACGGTACGAGCTCGCCGGTGGCCGCTCGGTAGAAGAAAACGCGGCTGAATTCGACCACGCCCTTGGCGGGCTGCGCCACGTTCATGAACTCGCGTATCGGCGCCGAGCCGGGGCCGCCTAGGGCCACCGAGAGCCCGTCGACGCCGGCGGGGCCGGCCAACAGGAGCTCTACGGGTCGGCCCTCGTCCAAGTGATCCTTAAGCCTCAGCGAGACGAGCTCGCCGCCGCGGTTCGATAGCTCGACGACGAAGAGGTCGGTCTCTACCGTTACGCGGCGCTCGGCTACCGGCGCCTCGGGCATCATGAAGCCCTCGGGCAGGGCCTCGGGCGCCGCGATGACGGCCGGACCGGTTGCGACCGGCGCGGCGGCGGCCGGCGCGGCGCTCGGCGTGGCCGCCGGCTGCTGCGTCTGGGCCGGGGCCGGCTGGGGCCTGGGGAAGAACACGTTCTGTACCGTCATGCCGACGGTCACCACGGCCACCATCAGGACGATGGCGAGCAAGGTGCGCTTGTCGAAGCCGGAGTCGTTTTGGTCGTGAAAGTTACTCATGGTACCGGATCAAAGCCTCCCGGGTTATATGGATGACAACGTAAGATCCTCTTGACGGCGAGGATGGAGCCGCGCGCGGCGCCGTGCTTCCGGATGGCTTCCAGGGCATAGGCCGAGCATGTAGGGTAAAAGCGGCACGAAGGCGGCTTTATAGGGGATATGACCGCCCTATAGAAGAGGATGGGAAGGGAAAGAAGGCGGGCAGCCAGGCTAGGCATGGTTCGCTCGGGCGAGGCCGGACCGACGCAACAGCTCCAGCACCTGGGGCCGGCGCGAGACGGCGTCGTCGGGACCGGGGAAGATGACGAAGGCTAAATCGTGCCCGGGGCTGATGGCCGCCTTGGCCAGGCGATAGCACTCGGATACCACCCGGCGAGCCCGGTTACGACGTACGGCGTCGCCGTATTTTCGTACCGTAACGAAAACGGCGCGGTTACCCGCGCCGTCGGTACGCAGTACGTGGAGCCGCATGCCCTTGACGGACCATTTAGCTCCGTTCTGGAAGACGGCGCCTATGTCGCGGCGCGCGCGGATGCGCTCGCGCTTCCGAAATCGGAAGTCGCTCGCGCCCCCTGCATCGTCCCGCACCGTTCTTAGTACTTCTTCTGCTCGTCCGAGATACTGAGCTTGATGCGGCCCTTGGCGCGGCGCCTCTTCAGGACGAGACGGCCGCCGCGGGTCTTCATGCGGGCGCGGAAACCGAACTTGCGGACGCGGCGGGTCCGGCTGGGCTGGTAGGTACGTTTCATAGCGACGTTCTCCTCGGCATATGGCTACGGACCGAGGGTCCGATAGCGTTTCTCGTGGTATATAGCCGCCGGAGTATAGAATTTATCGGCCCCCTTGGTCAACGGCCGCGGCGGGAGTCCAAGCGATGGAGCGGCGATCGCGCCATAAGGGACTCGCAGCCATGCAAGGCTAATTCGGATAGTTTTTTCCTTATTAGGTTGACATTATGGATATAATTACTATTATGCTAAAGGCCTATATATGCTATAATGGAGTAGTCATGGCCAAGAGCTCGAAGCGAGTACGCATATACTCGGCCCTAGAAGTAGCCAACCTCTGCGGCGTAGTCAACCAGACCGCGATCAACTGGATCAGGAACGGCTATCTTAAGGCTTTTACCACGCCCGGCGGGCAGTATCGCGTCTACGCCGAGGATCTCCTGGCCTTCCTTGACGAGCGCGGCATGCGCGTCCCGCCCGGGCTGTCCGCGGCCGAGGACGTCCTCGGTCCCGATTGGGACGCCCTGCTCATCGTGGACGACGACCGCGCGCTCAACGAACTTACCAAGAAATATTTCGATAAAAGCGATCTTTCGCTGAACATTCATCAGGCATTCGACGGCTTCGAGGCCGGAACCGTCGTCGCGGACAAGCGACCGGGCTATATCGTGTTGGACATCGACCTGCCGGGCGTCGACGGCTACCGTATCTGCCGCCGCGTCAAGACCGAGCCCTCCTTCGGCAAGCCCTTCATCGTGGCCGTCACCGGCCTCGAACCGGGGCAGGCCAAGGAAAAGGCCCTGGCGGCCGGCGCCGACGCGTTCATGCCCAAGCCGCTCGACTTCGACGCCCTCGTAGCCTTGATTGGCGAGTTCGCCGGGAAGGTGCGGCATGGAGACGCAAGGTAAAAACGACGGCAAGATCCTGATCGTAGAGGACGAGGACGCCATTCGCCTCACCCTCCGCGACTACCTGCGCAAGAAGGGGCACGACGTCATCGTCGCCTCCGACGGCGTAGGGGCCATCAAGCAGCTCTTGGATAATCCGGTCGATATCATCATCACCGATTACCGCATGGACGTGCTCGGCGGCGATTACTGGATCAAGTTCCTGCAGCGCTATTGCGCGAAGGAGGCGGTGCTCATCACGAGCGGCTTCCTCAGGCCGGACTTCCCCATACCCTTCGAGGTCATCTACAAGCCCTTCGATTACGCCGAGCTCGAGGAACGCATCCGCCGGATACGCGCGGGAGCAGATGCCTAAGGCGAAGCCGGACGGACCTACGGCGACCCTCGTCCTGGTGCGCGGCCGCGTACAGGGCGTGGGTTTCCGCTACGAGGCCCGCTCGTTCGCCAAGGCGCTCGGCCTCCGCGGATGGGTAAGGAACTTGGACGACGGCGGCGTAGAGACCTGGGCGGAAGGGCCCGCCGAAGCCGTCGACCGCTACCTGGCTTGGCTACATCAGGGGCCGCCGGGGGCGCGCGTCGAGCTCGTAGACGCCTCCCCCCGTCCGCCCTCGGGGGCCTATTCGTCCTTTACCATAGAGTTCTAGGCTCCGATCATCAGAGCATGACCCGTCGAAGCAAGCCCTCCGCGTTCTTCAAAACCGCCGCCGTCTGCGCCGCAGTCCTCGCGGGCGCCTGCGCGAGCCCGCCGCCGGCGCCGGCGCCTCCGACCGCTCCGGGCCTCGGCCTACGGGCCCTCGGCGCTAAAGCCTTGGATCAACACCGTACCGAGCTGGCCCTCGAGGCGGTCATGACCAACGAGGGCGATGAACGCCTGCGAGAGCTACGGGGCGGCGTAACCCTCCGGGTCGAGGGCATCGCCTACGAGCTTAACCTAGACTTCGACGCCGCGGAGCTCGGCCCCGGCGAGTCGGCCGCCGCGCGCGCCGCTATCGTCGTCGATTCGCGCGAGCTCGACGCCGCCGTCCCGGGCTTCCAAAGCCGCCCCGAGGCGCGCTGGTCAGCGCTCGCCTCGGCCGCCGCCACGATCTGGCCTCAGCCGGAGCTCGGCCCGATGATTGCCCCGAACGCGACGGCGGAGGGCTCCTTCATCGTCATACGCGAGCCGGTCGTCACCATCCGGAGCATACGCATACTGCGTTACGAGCTCATCAATTCGTATCTTGAACTCGTCCTAGACGCGTACAACCCCAACGCCTTCGCCGTCAGCTTCGGCGAGGCGAGCTACCAATTCTACGGCGAGGGCCGCCGCTGGGCTACCGGCGCCGCCAAGAAGCCCCAGGAGCTCGCTCCCAGGGCCTCGGGCACGATCATCCTCCCGGTCAACCTAAACTTCACCGAACTCGGCCGTCAGCTCTATGACCGCGTCGCCAAGCTCGACGAGATCCCCTACCGCCTCGTCGGCCGGGCGACCATCCTGACGGGGCTCGAGATCCTGCCGAGCTTCACGATCGGCTTCGACCGCTCCGGCGCCACCCGCGTGGAGCGCTAATCGTCCTATCGGTCGACGAGCACGACGATATTGCCGCGCTTGCGCCCCGAGTCCACGAGGCGGTGGGCCTCGGGAACCTCGTCCAAGCGTATGCGCCGGTCGACGAAGGGCTTGAGCCTACCCTCGGCCGCCAAACCCGCGAGATAGCGTAGCTCGTCGGCCCGCTCTGAGGTGGGACCGCGCACCGAAAGATAGGCGCCGCCCGGAGCCAGGGCCGGCCCGTAGTCTTTCTTGCCGAGCTTGCCTACCGCGTCGAAGATGAGGTCGAACGTGCCGGCCTCGGCGACGCCGGTTGAATGATAATCCAGCACCTTCCCGGCGCCTAAAGAGGCGACCATCGCGGCGTTGGCGGCGCTCGTGAACGCCGTAACCGTAGCCCCGTGGATCGCGGCTAGCTGTACCGCGTAGGAGCCGACCGAGCCCGAGGCTCCGTAGACCAGGACGCGCTTCCCTTTGAACTCGCCTGCGCGCCGCAATATCTGCCAAGCGGTCATCGAACCGACGCATAGCGGCGCGGCCTCCTCGAAGGCCAGCCCTTCGGGTATGCGGATGAGGACGCCCATGCGGCTGCGCGTCGGTACGCATACGAACTCGGCGTTCGCGCCGCGGCTTAAGCCCGTCGTCGTGCCCATGACGCGATCGCCTACGGCGTATTCGCTAACGCCCTCGCCGAGCGCCTCGACGACGCCGGCGAACTCCACGCCGGCCACCTTCATGGGCTTGAACCCGAAGACGAGCCCGACGGGCACCAGTATGGCGCGCGACATCGAGCGTAGCTTGGCGTCGCCCACCGTCACCGTCGCCGCCTTCACCTTAACCAGGATCTCTCCGCGTCCGGGCAGGGGCCGCTCGAGCTCGGCCAGGGACAGGACCTCCGGGCCGCCGGCCTTCTTAACGACGATAGCCTTCATGATTCGCCCCCTTCATCGGCCTCCGGGCCGTACGAAAACGCCTCGTCCACCCGGACGCCGAAGGCCGCCGCGATGCGGAAGGCCAGCTCCAAGGACGGGCAATACTTACCGCTCTCGACCGCGATAATGGTCTGCCTAGTCACGCCGGTTTTCTCCGCCAGGGCCTGCTGGGTCATCTCCCCGGCCTCGAAACGTAGCCGCCGGATGCGATTCCTAACGCCGTGGCCGCCCACCCTAGAGCCCCCGCCGATACATGATCAGCATCAGCGCGTCCCCCAGGACCGCGCCAAGCCAAATCCCCGCGCCGATCCCGCCGAAGAGCCAGTATGTCGGCAGCCCCGCGGCGACCGCCCCAAGGCCCGCGAGCAAGCCCAGGAGCACGACGTTCAAGAGGACGCGGGTCATCCGCGCGTCGATGGCCTTGTCCATCTCGTCCTCTAAGGCCGGATCGTCCTCGCCGCCCCGCAGCTTATAGGCGGCCAGGACGGCCACGAAAACGGCGAGGCGGGTGACGACTTGGACGGGTATATAGGCGAGGATGGCCAGCGCCCAGGCCCGGGGCGCCGTCGCGTCGACGAAGAGCGCCTGGCCCTGCCAACGCCAGGCGACGAAGAGATAGGCGCCTCCGGTCGCGAGGTTGGCTGCGAAAAACGCCGCGCTTCGGATCTGCTGTAGGATCATGCTCGCCTCCTGTATAGTACGCATCACTTAATGTAATGCATGCTATACATAAAGACAAGTATAAGAGACCCCTTAACTCAGGCGCGAATACAACTCCACGCGTTCCATGGTCTCGGCGAT
>CALKWG010000091.1 GCA_938004315.1 uncultured Spirochaetaceae bacterium | reverse complement strand
CCACCATATCTTTCACACCAAACTGTATTTATATAATATCTACAAATACAATAGTAGGTATCGATGTTCGACCATTTTGGTTCAACAATAATATAATGATTTTCGTCAAGAATGTAGGTAGTAATTTTTCCGCGATCATGCCTTTTCTTTCGAAGTAATATTTCAAGACGGTCAAACATGGTTAGCTCCTAAAGCTCAAGATATAGATACACATGATATATTTCAGGCAGCACACTACAGCCTGCTTACCAAAATGGCAGATGAAGTCATTGCTCCAACTTAGGCCCCCACTCCAGGAAGGTGCTTTCAGTCTCCCCTTCACAGCCAAACTCCAGGGTAAAATGGAAGTCAGGGAACAGCTCGGACAGCTTATCTAAAAATCGGGTTGGCGGATCCCAAGCCGTCTTAAATTTGATGAGCACCTCAGCCAGGCTACGCTTCGTAAGCCTCACCTCCTCGGACGGCAAGTCCCATTTGGTGCCCCAATTTTTAATGGTCCAATCGCGCCAATTACTGGCGCCATATTTTGCCAGACAGGCCTCTCTCTCCGCCTCGCTGAGTGGTACATCTTTACCATTTACAGTACGCCATTCGTTGTATTTCTGACCATCAATATAACCGCCCCCCGTATTGGTTGACCGCAGTTCCTCCGGCATTGGTGCGATGGAACTAAAACAGAACTTGCGCTTACCATCGCGGACACGCTCCAGAAATCGCTCCAGCTCCAGCTGGTTCGGGGCTGTGATAATTAAATCGTTATAACACCAGGTTGCCATACGAAATACCTCCATACAAGTCATCCCAGTACGATATACTTTTCATAGAGTCTCTCTTAGAACCCCAGCAACCCTCTGGTGGCAGGGTTGAAGAAAGCCTTCCGCGTAATCGATTCGCTATGGAAGTCTAGGCCAGCGCCACAAACAGGGCAGCGCTCAACACGAGGCTGGCACCAGTTGCAATACACAATCCTGGGGTCTTTGCAGTCCGGACAGTAATAGTATTCATCATGTTCCGGGTCTAGCTCATGCCCGCACTCCTGGCAACGCTCGCTCATGATACCTCCCTCGTAATGCTGACGACTAAGAGCCCTTTGATGGCGAGCGGCGCAGAGTCGGCGTAGCGAACGAAGGCCCGTTCGTCTCGTTCCGGCTTGGGCAGGCTCAGCCCTGAAGCTAGGCAGATCGCTTCGAAGTATCCCACCTGACCGGCATCTAGCGTCAGGTCGCCGCGCTCAAGGCCGGGATCGGAATTCAAGGCGGCTAAACGCAGGGCGTGCATAGCCACGGCCATACGTTCAGGGATACTCAGCCCAGCCGCCTCGGCCGGCGAGATTTCAAGGGCAAGGCCGCCTGCTTCAAGCCGGCCGCCACGAGCGGCGCGCGCGGCCATGCGGGGTAGGAGGTCTTTCTCGCTCGTCTCATGATCGCCCGGGAGCTCTGAGTATTGTGCGTTCGTGATGATGAGGCTGTCGCCCGGCCGTATTTGGTATTCTTTGACCGGCTTTAGGCCGCGCATAAATAGAAAATCACGTGGTATGACGCCGTTGGCCGGTAGCCCGGCCCCGCTCGCCCATAGCGGCGCGCCGCCGGCCCGTAGACCCGCCATGCCGCTTAAGCCCCGGCAAAGGAGCGACGCGCGGCCCGTCTTCGCGCTCACGATCAAGGCGCCCATCATGGAAAAATAACCGGGTATGTGAAGCCCGCTCATAGCTTGATCCACGATATCGTCCAGCCGATCCAAGGCCGCTACAGGTTTCTGCCCAGCGTACCGGAGGAAGTCAGCGCCGAGCTGGCTCTCGATGGCATCCTTGAGGCAGGCGCCGATATCTACCGCCTGCGGCCCCCTGCCGGAAGGGTCGATCATGGCGCAGAGTAGGCCATCCTCGCCTAGGGGCTTAACGATGATGAACCTGCCGTCCTCGACGGGAGCGAACCCGCGATACGCTTCGCATCGGAGGCCCTTGACCTGCATGCTGAGGCGCTGCGATGGAATGCCGCTAGGCGTTGAAGCGCTCATACCGCTGCCGGCCCCGCGCTCGCCGACCGCCGTCGGGATATCAAGGCTAAAGAAATCTTTATATATACTAGCCATCGCAATCACCTCCCCCATGGTACCAGATCAAGGTACACCGGCACCACGCGCTCCCCGGGCGTAAGGAAACGGGCGTTCATACCGACCCATAGATCAAGCAAACGAAAGGTCGCAAGTCGCTCGGCCTCGGGGCTCGTAAGGATATCCCCGACGGCCAGCACCCAGTCACCGTCGTTGATAGATCGGAAGAGCACACGTCTGAACTCCAGTCACCGAATACGATCT
>CALKWG010000090.1 GCA_938004315.1 uncultured Spirochaetaceae bacterium | reverse complement strand
TCGTATTCGGTGACTGGAGTTCAGACGTGTGCTCTTCCGATCTAGCCCGGGGGCGCCCTGATGGTACTCTCCCATTTCGCGGTCAAGCATCCGGCCGTCGTCACCATATTGCTGGCCGTGCTCGTCGTCTTCGGCCTCATCGCCGGCTTCTCCATGAACGCCGAGATGATCCCGCCCACGGCCCTGCCCGAGATCGCCGTGGTCACGACCTATCCCGGCGCCGCCGCGCGCGACGTGGAACGCGACATCAGCCGAGTCATCGAGAACCAGCTCTCCACCTTGGCGGGCGTGAGCGAGCTTACATCCTCCAGCTCCGACAGCTATTCGGTGGTCTCCCTGTCATTCCGCGCCGACGTACAGCCCTTGGACAAGCTCCCGCAGCTGCGCGAACTCCTAAACGCCGTCTTGGACCAGCTGCCCGACGGCGTCGAAGGCGCGCCGGTCATCTACGTCAGCGAAGCCAGCGCCTTCCTGCCCATCTTCTCCGTGCGCGTCGAGTCCGACATGGGCCTGGAGGCGCTCACCGAATACCTCGACGAGCGCGTCAGCCCCGCCATCGCGCGCATACCCGGCGTATCGCGCATCGCCGTCGTAGGGGGCGGCAAAACCGAGGCGCGGGTGCGCCTGCGCTCGCGCGACCTGGAGGCGCGGGGCCTGTCCGCCCTGCAGGTCTACGAGGCCATGCGCTACGCCAACATGAACGTGCCGGCCGGCACCGCCAGCTTCCGCGACCGCGAGCTTTCGTTCACCGCCTTCGGCGCCTTCTCCGGCTTCGAGGACCTAGGCGGCCTGGCCGTGGGCTTCGCCGACGGCTCGCCCATCTTCCTGCGCGACGTGGCCGAGGTCGGCCCCGCGCCCTCGCCGCCGCGGCTCCGCATCCGCTCGGAGGGCCGCGACTACGTCATGCTCGATATCCTCAAGCGCGACGAGGGCGACACCCTGCGGATCGTGAGCGAGGCTAAGCGCGTCCTCGACGAGGTCGGCGTCGAGACCCGGGGCGCCGTGCGCTACGCGGTGATCACCGACCAGAGCGAGACCACCCTGCGCTCGCTTAACACCGTGCTCACGGCCGCGCTGACGGGCTTGGCGCTCACCGTCGTCGTCATCCTCGTGACCCTGCACGACCTCCGGGCCACGATCATCATCTCCGTCTCCATACCGCTCTCCGTGCTCTTCGCCATCCTGGGGCTCTACGGCACCGGGCGCTCGCTCAACCTCCTGTCGCTCTCGGGCATGACGGTGGCCATAGGCATGATCGTCGACAACGCCATCGTGGTGCTCGAGAACACCTACAAGCACTTCAAAGCCGGCGGGGACCGGCGCCTGGCGGCCATGAAGGGCGCGGGCGAGGTGGGCGGGGCGGTGCTCGCGTCCACCACCACGAGCATCTGCGTCTTCGCGCCCCTCCTCTTCCTGACCGGCATCATCGGCGTCATCATGAACGACCTCTCGCTGGCCATCGTCTTCTCGCTCGCCGCCTCGGCCCTGGTCGGGGTCGTGGTGGTACCCTGGCTCTCCGCCCTCATCTTGAAGCCCGATAGCCAGATCAAGAAGCCGCGCCTCCTCCGCCGCGTCGAGGCGGCCATCGACCGCTTCTTCGACGCGCTCGAAGGCTTCTACCGGCGCGCGCTCGCGGAGGCCTTGGCCAACAAGGGCTACGCCCTGGCCATAGCGGCCGCCTTCCTCGTCGCGAGCGCCGTACTCTTGTCTATGCTCACCGTGAGCTTCCTCCCGCCCACCGACACGGGAGAGTTCGAAATCCACGTGGAGACGCCTCGCGGCTACTCCCTGGAGCGGACCGCGGTAGCCGTGGACGCCATCGACGGCATCCTGCGCCGCGCCGTCCCGGAGATCGAGGCGGCGGTCTTCTACGTCGGGGCCGGCTCAGCCGTGGCCATCACGCCGACTCCCAACCGCGCCTTCGGCCGCATACGCCTGGTTCCCAGCGAGGCGCGCGAGCGGACCATCCAGGAGATCCTGCCGCTCGCGCAGGAAGCCTTAAGCTCGGGCGTCCCCGACGCCGATATCACGGTCTTGAACGGCGGCTTCGACGCCCTCCTGGCGCTAGGCACCGGCGGCCAGGGCTTTCAGATGGAGATCTACGGCCCGAACCTAGAGGCGGTGACGGCCAGCGCCCAGGAGGCCCTGCGCATCCTGGAGCGCGACCCGGCGGTCTTCAAGGCCGAGCTCTCCGTCCGCACCGACGCCCAGCAGCTCTACGCCGACCTAAGCCAGGTCTACATGGGCAGGCTCGGCGTCAGCCCCTACGAGGCCGGCGTTACGAGCCGCATACTCTTCGCCGGCATGCAGGCCGGGCGCCTACGCGCCGGCGACGAGGACTACGACATACGCCTGGATTCTGACCTTACGGACGCGCCGGTTACCGAAGATACCCTCAACGCCATCGTGCTCCGCACACGCGACGGGCGACGACTGAGCTTCTCGGCCTTCTCCACGATGGAGGCCAGGCCGGCGCTCTCGCGCATCGACCGGCGCAACCGCAGCTTCTCGGTGGACGTCCGCGGCTACCTCCGCGGCGAGGACCAGGGCGGGGTCACCGCCCGCATGAACGCGGCCATGGCCGCCGCCTCGCTGCCGGCCGGCGTGCGCTACCGCGTGAGCGGCACGAGCGAGCTCATAGGCGACTCGATGCGCAGCCTCGTCTTCATGCTGGCCATCTCGGTCTTCTTAGTCTATTCGGTGATGGTCATACAGTTCGAACGCTTCATGCAGCCGCTCATCATCATGGCGGCCATACCCTTCTGCATGATCGGCGTGGCCCTGGGCCTCTACCTCTTCGGCTCGGGCCTCTCCATCATAGCCATGTTGGCCATCATCGCCCTGGGCGGCACCGTGGTGAACAACGCCATCGTGCTCGTCGACTATACGAACCAGCTCAGGCGCGACTACGGTATGGAGCGGCGCGCCGCCGTGATCCAAGGGGCCGGAGCCCGCCTCCGCCCCATACTCATGACCGCCATGACGACCATCTTCGGCGTCCTCCCCATGGCCTTGGCCGCCGGTAACGGCTCGGAGGTCTACGCGCCCCTGGGGCAGGCCATCTTCGGCGGCCTCATCAGCTCCACGCTCATCACCCTGATCATCGTACCCCTCCTCTACGACACGCTGGAGAAGCGCGTCGCCTACATCCCCGCCCCGCATGCAGGCGGCGCCTTGGAAGGACAGCACTATGAAGCTCCGCATGTCGAATAGGGGCCGCTTCCTGGCCGCGGCGGCTTTGGCCTTGCTAGCGGCCGCGCCGGCGGCGGCCCAAGCCCAAGGCGAGGCCTACGCGCGCGCCTTGGCGCGGCTTAGGGAGCTTGCGGGCGCAGGCGCTCAGGCAGCCTCGCGGGTCGGCTCGGGCGGCTACGACCTGGCCGAGCTCATGGCCCTGTTGGAGCGCGGCACGCCCGAGCTCCGGGCGAGCCAGGCCTCGGTCGCGGCGGCGGAGAGCCGACTAGCCGCCGCGCGAGCGTATCGCTACCCGGTGCTCTCCGGCGAGCTCAGCGCCGCCTACCTGGGCAACCCGCAGGAGGGAATCGTACTGCCGGCGGGAACGCTCGGGCCCCAAGAGTTCGTTCTCTTCCCCGCTGTCGACCCCACGCAATACGGCGTCAAGCTCATCGCCGAGCTGCCGCTCTTCACCTGGGGCAAGACGGGCGCAGGCATCAAGGCCACGGCCGCTGGGCGGGACGTTTCGCTTATCATGTGGGCCAAGACGGAGCACGATGCCAAGACGCGCCTAAAGGCGCTCTACGAGTCCCTCTCCTATATCGCCGAGTCTGAAAGCGTCGCCAAGGCTCAGCTCGCGGCGGCCGAACGCCTGGTCGCCTTGGCCGAGAACAACGCCCGTAGCGGTTTCGCCACGCGGGCCGAGCTGTTAGAGGCGCGGGTGGCCGAGCGGGAGATTAGGCTCGTCATGGCCACGCTGGCCGAGCGCCGCGGGGCCTTGGTCGCCCAGCTCGCCGTATTACTCGGCCGGCCCGAGCTCCGCTTCGACGAGCTGGCCCTGGTTGCGCCGGGCCTCCGCCCGCTTCCGGGAGACGCCGAAAACGCCGTCAGAGCCGCCCAAGCCGGAAGCTACGACCTGGCCTTAGCCGGCGCGGCGGTCGACGCAAAGGTTAAGGTCGCCGAGCTAGCGAAGGCTCAGGCCCGGGGTCTTCCGGACCTGGGGCTCAGGGTGGAGCTATCCTATGCCGGTTCAAAGCTCCCCTGGCTACAGGACGGTTGGCGTGACGCCAATGATTACCAGCTCATCATAGGCTTAGGCGCCAAGGGCAAGCTCGGGGACTGGGTCAAGGCGGCGGAATCTAAGGCGGCCATGGCCGAGCTCGCCGAGGCCCAGGCCAGGCGCGAAGCCGCCGCCGGCGCTATCGCGTCTTTCGTCCGCGAGCGCTACCTGAGCGCCGAGCTCCTACGGGATAAGATCGAGCTAGCCCTGTTACGCCAGGAAGCCTACGAGGCGACCCTCGAGAACAAGCGCGTCGCCCTGAGCATAGGCGGCGGCACCGAGAGCGAATACCTGGCCGCGCTCATCCGAGCGCTCGGCGGCGTGATCGAAGCCTACGGCTACTTAGCCGAGTACGCAAGCGCCCTCGTCGCGATCGAGACGGCCTTCGGGGCCGCGCGGCCTTAGTCGCGCGATAAGAGGCTGGCCGGCGGGCGTTTAAGGCGCCCGCCGCGCTCCCCCTAGAGCTTAAACTCCCGCGCCACCGCGACGGCCTTGTCCCAGCGGGCCAGGAGCCGCTCGCGTAGCTCGTCGGACATCTCCGGTTGGAACTCGCGCTTGCGGCGCCAGTTGCGCTCCACGTCCTCCAGGCCCGACCAATAGCCCACCTTGAGGCCGGCCAGGTACGAGGCGCCCAGGGCCGTCACTTCGCCGGTTTCCGGCAGGATCACCGGCCGGTCTAGGAC
>CALKWG010000089.1 GCA_938004315.1 uncultured Spirochaetaceae bacterium | reverse complement strand
GGCCTCGAACCCTACGGCATCTCCTTCCACGTCGGCAGCCAGCAGCGCGACATCGGCCAGTGGTCCACCGCCCTGTCCACCGTCGGCTCCCTGTTCTCCTGGGCCGAGGAGCACGACGTCAAGCTCAAGATGGTCAACATGGGCGGCGGCTTCCCGGCCAACTACACCGACCCCACCAACCCCATCGAGCACTACGCCGGCGACATCACCAGCTACCTCAAGAACAACTTCGGCGACGAGCTGCCCGAGATCATCATCGAGCCGGGGCGCTCCATGGCCGGCGACTGCGGCGTCATCGTCACCGAGATCGTCAACATCGCCAAGAAGAGCACCCACGACCTCTACCATTGGGTCTTCTTCGACATCGGCAAGTTCGGCGGCCTCATCGAGACCCTGGACGAGGCCATCAAGTACCCCATCTACTTCGAGAAGCACGGCCCCACCCTGGACATCATCCTCGCCGGCCCCACCTGCGACAGCATGGACATCCTGTACGAGAAGCACACCTACGACATGCCCGCGGGGACCAAGATAGGCGAGCGCGCCTACATCCTGACCACCGGCGCCTACACCCAGAGCTACAGCTCCATCTACTTCAACGGCTTTCCGCCTTTGACCTCGTACGTCTTAAAATAAGTTTGGGCGCGTCCGCGCCGACCCCTAGTCGGCGCGGACCGGGCTCTACGCGAGTAGCCCTTCGGGGCTACTCGCTGCGATCCCTCGCGCGGAAGGGCTAGACGCCCGCCCGCGCGGCGGGCGGGCCTGAGAGCCCTGCCCGGAGCGCGCCTTTAGGCGCGCAAGGAGGCGTCGTGCTCGTAAAAAGCTATAGCGATTCAAAGGCCGAGTGCTTCGTAAGCTTCGTCATCAAGGCCGACGAGTCAGGCGGCGCCGCCGCCGCGAACCTGGTCGGGGACTTCAACAACTGGGTCCCCGCGTCCCTCCCCATGGCAAAGCGTCGCGGCGGCGGCTTCGAGCTCGCGGTTAAATTAGCCGCCGGGCGGGAATATCAGTTCCGCTATCTCCTAGACGGCGCGCGTTGGGAAAACGACTGGAACGCCGACAAATACCTCCCCGGTCCCTACGCGGGCCAGGATAACAGCGTCGTCATCGTATAACTCGATACAATTGTAACTATTGACATTTTCGAAGATTGCTTGTTTAGTATATTCGCGGGCGAAGCCTAGTCTTGGCCCCCAAACCAGCCCGGAAACGGGCACGGAGGTACGTACATGAAGAAGATTACCGCGGCGCTCATCCTGATCGCCCTCGTTTTCGGCGCGGTTTCGGTCGGCGCCCAGGCCCGCCGCGACGGGTTCTATTTCGCCGAAGGCAAAGAGTTCAGCCGCTCCGGCTGGAAGTATCAGGCCGTGATCGAGGTCAAGGGTGGCAAGATCGTCAAGGCCGAATGGAACGGCATCAACAACCTCGGCCAGCCGGACAAGAAGACCCAAGCGGCCGCCGGCGTCTACCGCATGAACGCGCCCCAGGGCGAGTGGCACGTCCAGGCCGCCCGCGTCGAGGCCGAGCTCATCCGCCTCCAGGACCCGACCAAGTTCGTCGTCAAGGCCGACGCCAAGACCGACGCCATCTCCGGCGTGTCCATCACCATCAAGGAATTTACCGACCTGGCCGTCCAGGCCCTCGCCTCGGCCCCCGTAGCCAAGGGCATGTATAAGAAGGACGGTTGGTTCTACTTCAAGTCCCCCACCTTCGACAACTCCGGCTTCGCCTCCACCGCCCTCATCACCGTGGTCAACGGCACCATCGTCAGCGCCAACTGGAACGCCGTGCACCGCGCCGGCGGCGACTCCAAGTTCGTCCGCGCCGTCAAGGGCGCCTATAAGATGAACGCCAAGCAGGGCGAGTGGCACGTCCAGGCCCCGCGCGTCGAGGCCGAGCTCGTCAAGCTCCAGGACCCGGCCAAGCTGTCCGTCAAGTCCGACGGCAAGACCGACGCCATCTCCAGATCGGAAGCGCACACGTCTGAACTCCAGTCACCGAATACGATCTCGTA
>CALKWG010000088.1 GCA_938004315.1 uncultured Spirochaetaceae bacterium | reverse complement strand
TACGCGGATCTCAGGGCCCACCTGAAGACCGAGAAGCAGAAGGAAGAAACCCATGAATCATAGGAAGGGCTTCAATAAGCTGAACCGGAACGCCTCGCACCGCAAGGCCCTGATCCGGAACATGTCGACCGTGCTCTTTAAGCACGAGCGCATCGAGACGACCAAGGCCAAGGCCCTGGAAGTCCGTCGCCACGCCGAGAAGATGATCACCCGCGCCAAGGTGGACAGCGTGCATAACCGCCGCGTCGTGGGCGAGAAGATCAAGGACGAGGCCGTCTTGGCCAAACTCTTCACCGACATCGGCCCGCGCATGAAGGAGCGGAACGGCGGCTACACCCGCGTGCTCAAGCTCGGCTTCCGCGCCGGCGACGCCGCCGAGATGGTGGTGCTCGAGCTCGTCGACTACAAGCTCGAGGGCGAGAAGAAGGACGATAAGAAGGCCGCCAAGGGCAAGAAAGCCGAGAAGGCCGACAAGCCCGCCGCCAAGGCCGATAAGAAGGCCGATAAGAAGGCCGAAGGCGCTTCCAAGAACCGGGCTACCGCCAAGGCTAAGCCCAAGGCCAAGGCCGAGAAGAAGGCCGAAGAGCCGAAGGAGGAATAGCATGTCCAAAGCCCATCGCGGTAAGGGGATCAAGGAGCTCGTCAATCACGGACGCGGCAGCTGCCCCATGTGCAAGCGCGACGGCGTCAAGCTCCTGTACGAGCAGGAGATCGACGGCCAGAAGAAAAATATCTGCAAGATGTGCAAGGCCACCCTGGCCAATAAGAAATAAGCCGCCGCGCCCCCGGGCGTTAAGGCTTAAGTCGAAAGAGGATCGCCCCCGGGCGGTCCTTTTTTTTCTGGTAACTAAGGAGTCGATATGGGCGATAGCGCGAAGGGCGAATCGGGTTCCCAGAAGGCCGGCGTGCTCTACGGCCTGGCCGCGTACGGCATGTGGGGACTCTTCCCGATTTATTGGAAGTCCCTCATCGCGGTGCCTTCCATACAGATATTGGCGCATCGCATAGCCTGGGCCTTCGTCTTTACGGCGCTGCTGATGGCGGCGATGGGCCGAAGGGAGGAGCTCAAGGCGCTGCTGTCCTCGCCTAAGCGCCTCTGGGCCACGGCGGCGGCCAGCGTGCTCATCACCTTGAACTGGGGTATTTATATTTGGGCGGTTAACGCCGGGCATATCGTCGAGACCAGCATAGGCTATTACCTAAACCCCCTCGTGTCGGTGATCCTAGGCGCTACCGTGCTGCGCGAGCGCTTGGATCGCGGCATCATAGCGGCCAGCGCCATAGCGTTCGTCGGCATCGCCATCATGACGATCAGCTACGGCAAGCTGCCCTGGGTGGCCCTTTCGCTGGCCTTCTCGTTCGCGCTCTACGGGCTCATCAAGAAGATGGCGGCGCTCGACGCCCTGGTGGGCTTGGGCGCGGAGACGGCCTTCGTCTTTCCCTTGGCGCTCGGCTTCCTGGCTTGGGAGCACGCCGCCGGCCGCGGCGCCTTCGGTACGGTCGGCCCCTGGCAGACCGCGCTCTTGGCCATGGCCGGCGTCGTCACGGCGGTGCCGCTCCTGGCTTACGCCGCGGGCGTTAAGCGCATCCCGCTTTCTAAGATGGGCTTCCTGCAGTATATATCGCCGACCCTGCAGCTCGGGCTCGGCGTCCTCGTCTACGGCGAGAGCGTCTCGGGAGCCAGGGGCGTCGCCTTCCTGTTCATCCTCGCGGCGCTCATAACCTTCGCCGCGACCCGCCGCGCCGCGGGCAAGGCCGGAGGCCGATAGGCTCGGCATGTACCACCCGAAGACCGTAGAGTGGGACGAGCGCCTGAAAGCCATGCTGGACGAGGTGGATCACGCGCTCGAGGACCGTTACGGCGGTCATTGGCGCCTACGGCGTAACCGCCCCGCCCGAGGCGAGACGGCTAACCCCGAGGCGGACGGGCTCTTCTACGTCGGGGCCGTCTTTACCCCCGGCTTCGGTAGCCGCCTGGGCCGGGGTTACCTCATCGACCTCAGCTTGGCGACCGACGAGGAGCTACCCGACGGGAAGCGGGAGGAGATAGAGGCCTATGCCCTCGCGCTCCTGCGTAAGCTCCTGCCCGAACGCTTCCCCGAGCGTAGCCTCCAGGTCGAGCGCGACGGCCGGCTCTACAAGATCCACGGCGAGCTAGGCCTCGGCCAGGCCTAGCGAGGCTTAGCGAGGCCGGCGATCGGAGGGGCCGAGCGCGACGGCGGATCGGCGCGGCGCCGGCCCCCGGGCCGCGCCCGCCTTCTACCGCCTGGAAGGCGTCAGCGCTTGTAGACCACCGCGCCGCGCTTGACCGTCGTCGCTACCAGGTTCATGCCCGTGTGGTAGGCCAGGTGACGGTAGCTCGGCGCGTCCAGGATGAGGAAGTCGGCGAGCTTACCAGGCTCTAAGCTACCGCGATCCCCCGCCAGGCCGAGCGCCGCCGCCCCGTTCAAGGTCAGGGCCGTCAGGGCGGCCTCCATGCTCATGCCCATATACAAAGTCGCGATGGCGAAGATGAGCGGTATAGACTGGCTATAGCACGAGCCGGGGTTAAGGTCGCTGGCGAGGGCCACGGCGCACCCGGCGTCCATCATGGCGCGGGCGTCGGCGTAGGGCTCGCGAAGCACGAAGGCGGTGAGGGGCAGGCAGGTGGCTACGGTGCCGGCGGCGGCCATGGCCCTAAGGTCGGCCGTCGAGGCCTTGAGCAGGTGGTCGGCGCTGACCGCCCCGAGCTCGGCGGCCAGCCCGGCGCCGCCTAAGGGCTCGATCTCGTCGGCGTGGGCCTTCAGGTCGTAGCCCATGGCCTTGGCCGCCGATAGGTAACGCCGCGTATCGTCGAGCTCGAACACGCCCTTCTCGCAGAAGATGTCGCAGAAACGGGCGATGCCCTGGGCCTTCACCGCCGGCATGACTTCTTTTAGGACGTAGTCTAGGTAGTCGCCCGGCCGGCCCTTATACTCGGCCGGTACGGAGTGCATGCCCATGAAGGTGGGGACGACGTCGACCGGCTGCAGGGCGTCCAGGCGATCCATGGCGGCCAGCTGCCTGAGCTCGGTGTCCTTATCCAGGCCGTAGCCTGACTTCCCCTCCACGGTGGTGACGCCGAGCTCGAGCATGCGCCGTAGCCGCGTCGCCCCGACGCCCACGAGCTCGTCGGCGTCGGCGGCGCGCGTGGCGGCTACGCTCGTGGCGATGCCGCCGCCCCGCCTATGGATCTCCATATACGGGACGCCGGCGGCGCGCCAGAGGAACTCTTCGTCGCGGTAGCCGCCGAAGACGAAGTGGGTGTGCGAGTCGACGAAGCCCGGCACGACGGTTCTGCCGCCGGCGTCCAGGAGCTCGGGCGCGGGGCCGGTGAAATCCGGCATCTCCGATTCGGGGCCGACCCAGGCGACGCGGTCCACGTCGACCGCCAGGGCCGCGCCGGAGAGGACGGACAGGCCGTCCATCGCGCGGCCCTTGACCGCCTCGCGCCCCGTCGGGGTAGCGAGCTCGCCTATGTTCCTGACGACGAGGGTGGCCTTGATCGAGCGCTTCATCGGGCCGCCGCCTCCCGTCGATGGAGCGGATCCTTGCCTATGGTGCCGACCAGGCCGGCGCGGTAGGCGGGCTTCCTCACTTCCTCCAGCTTGGCCCTGACCTCGGCCAGGTCCTTCTTGGCCCGCGCTATCTCCTTAGCCTCCCGCTCGCGCGGGTCCGCCAAGAATGCCTCCAGCGCCGCGGCGCCGCGCTCCAGGTGCTCGGCGGCGTAGGATACGTACGCGTCCAGGCGCGAGGCGTACCAGTCCGACGATAGGACGTAGTCGCGGGTAAAGAGCTTCCTGAGCTTCGGGTCGCCCAGGCCCATGCCTTCATACTCGCCCTCGGCCATGATATGGAGTATGGCCTTCAAGGGGGGTATGGCCGCCTCGACCGAACCGTCGGCCAGGTAGTCCAAGGCCACGCGCTTCTGCGCCTCGGCGATGTTGAGCACGCCGTCGGCGAAGTGTTCGAGGCTCTGCTTCTCGGGCCGTAGCATATCCTCGGGGAAGACGGCCGAGGGCGCGTCGAAGATGCGGCCTAGGAAATGGCTGGCGAAGAGCGGGGTGATGCGCCAGCCCAGGCGCCCGGCGGGTATGGTCCGCCCCTCGTGCTCGAAGTCCTTGACCCGCTCCAGGTAGCCGTTGGCGATGAGGTAGGACGGCGTGCGCTCCTCCGGGGTGAGCCT
>CALKWG010000087.1 GCA_938004315.1 uncultured Spirochaetaceae bacterium | reverse complement strand
AATGTTAGGTGGACGCCTTCGGCGCGGAGGAAAAATGATAGAAAAAAGGTTACATAATCCCTTCGATATGTATATATTCAAGGTACGGTACAGCGCGCAAGCGTCCGTATCAGGAGGTGTTCCGATGATTACAGATAGTTCTTTTTTACAGGCGGTTCAGAAGAATCTTGGCCTGCTTGAGCAATATGTTCCTGTTGTGGCGCGAGTACATGGCGGCAGCCATAACGAATTTCATCAGGTTCGCGCTATTTTCGATGAAATTGTCGATGAAATAAAAAAAGGCGATGCCGGCAAGGCCGACCTCGCCGGCCGTTTCGAATCTCTCCGGAAAATCACTGGAAACTACACGGTTCCGTCAGATGTCTGCGAATCGTACGAGGCTGTATATGGGATGCTTTCCGAACTCGACGCCGCCTACAGCGCGGGGTAGGGAAGGCGGAATATGCAGCAGTTTGTTTTAAAACGTAAAAACCATCTGATGGTTTCAGGCGGCGCGCTTATCGCCCTCGGCTTTTTCAGCGCCTTAGTATTGAAAAACGAGACCGCGGCGATAGCGGCTCTTGCCTCCGCTTCCGTACTCGGCGCCCTGCCGATCACGATACAGGCGTATCAGTCGATACGATTAAAGATCGTCAGCATCGATGTGCTGGTGACCATCGCGGTATCCGGGGCCTTCGCGCTCAGGAACTTCGAGGAATCGGCCATCGTTACGTTTTTGTTTTTGTTCGGTGCGTATCTCGAACAGCGCACGCTGACCAAAACTCGCTCCGCGATAAAGGAACTGACAGAAATGGCGCCTGAAAGCGCGCTGAAACAGATGGACGACGGTCTTTTTGTGGAAGTTCCGATTGAGGAAGTCGAAGTTGGGGATGTTCTGCAGGTAAAAACCGGCGCAAGGTTTCCCGTGGACGGAAGCGTCGCGAGCGGCGAAGGACACGTCGACGAGGCGAGCATTACCGGCGAATCCCTGCCCGTCGGTAAAACTTCGGGATCGTCCGTGTACGCCGGTACCATACTGGTAGACGGCACATTGCGGATAGTCGCAGAACGCGTCGGCGAAGATACGACCTTCGGCAGGATAATCGAGCTGGTAGAGGAAGCCCAGGATTCAAAATCCGAAGCTGAACGCTTCATAGACCGGTTCTCGAAGTATTATACCCCGGCCGTTCTTCTCCTCTCCGTGCTTGTATGGGCGTTTACCCGGGATGTCGAACTATCGATCACCATCCTGGTGCTCGGCTGTCCCGGCGCTCTGGTGATCGGCGTTCCCGTATCAAACGTGGCAGGCATCGGCAACGGAGCCCGATCCGGTATCCTTCTCAAAGGAAGCGAGGTAATCCATGATTTCAGCAGAGTGGACGCCATCGTGTTCGACAAGACCGGCACCCTGACTACCGGAAAGACCCGGGTCGCGGAGGCCAGATACTACGGCGGAGCGGGCGATTCCTCCGGCGGCGTTTCTGGTGCGGCATCCGAAGACTTTGTGCGGAGCGCTCTTGCGAGCGTTGAAGCCGAATCAGACCATCCCCTTGCGAAGGCCATCGTAGATCATCTGGGCGACGTACCCCGTTTGACTGTGGAACAAACCTCCGTCGTAAAAGGCCTCGGCATTACCGCTACCGTTGATGGAAGGCGCGTCGCCGTCGGCAATGCGCGGCTGATGGATGCGGAGGGCGTCCTGCTCGACGAAGCCGCGCGAGCAGACCTCGACTCGTTCTCCCGGAACGGGAACTCTCTTGTGCTCGCGGCTATAGACGGCCGTTTGCTTGCCCTTATGGGCATCCGCGATACCGTTCGCCCCGGGGTGCGGGAAGATCTCCATCGTTTGAAAAAACTCGGCATCCGGAACCTGGTCGTGCTATCAGGCGACACTCAGGAAACCGTAAACCTCGTCGCCGGCGAACTCGGTTTAACCGAAGCTCACGGGCGAATGCTGCCCGAAGACAAATCCGACTACATCGCCGGCCTTAAAGAGAAAGGACTCATCGTCGCCTTCGTCGGCGACGGAGTGAACGACAGCCCTTCGCTCGCCATTGCCCACATCGGCATCGCGATGGGCGGCGGCACTGACGTCGCTATCGAAACATCGGACGTCGTCCTCATGAACTCGGACTTCGGCAGGCTGCCCCACGCTCTCGGTCTTGCGAGGGCGACTGCGCGGAACATGAAGCAGAACATCGCGATCGCGGTCGGAGTCGTCGTTCTCCTGATATCGAGTCTTATATTCAGCGAGTGGATGAATATGTCCGTCGGAATGTTTGTACACGAAGCCAGCATACTCGTCGTCATCCTGAACGGCATGCGGCTTCTCCGGTACAAAACGAGTCAATAAATCGGGAATTCCCGAAAACTTACGGAGGCATACACATGGCAAAAGCAATCATACAACTGGAATCGTTGACCTGCCCCTCATGCAAGCTCAAAATCGAAAAAGCCGCGAAATCCCTTCCCGGAGTCGACCCCGCCAGCGTTGAAGTCCTCTTCAACGCCAGCAAACTGAAACTCGACTTCAACGCCGAACAAATCGTGGTCGCTGACATAGAAAAAGCAGTAACCGCCCTCGGCTACGAAGTCAAAAAATCGCAGGTTAAAGACAACTAGAAATTGAACTGTCCTCTTTGGGACTGGAGAGGGTGTAGGGGGGCATGTCAAATTTCTCATTTTACCAGTGGCAAATGGAATCGTTTTGCACTGGTAAAATTTTATTTTACCACTGGTAAAACTTTTAAAGTCCAGTGGTAAATGATTTGTTTTGCACTGCTTATGACTACTACTGATACTACTGATACTACTGAATGTCCAGGGTCACCATAATTCCCCACCCAGGGTCATGATAATTCCCCCAGGGGTTAACGCAGTCTAGAAGCAGTTTAAAGGGCCGTCAAGCGCTCATCGCCGCGGCGGCGTTTTCCCTCGCGCGCCCCTCCTTCCGATACGATCGGCCGGAGGTTAGGATGAGCTTGACCGCACCCGAAACGAGCCGGTCCATAAGGAGCTTATGGGACTTATAGGACGCAACTTCAAGCCCTCGCCGTGCTGCCTCGTGCCCGAGCGCTTGAGCCAGGTGGGTCTTGCCGATGCCCGGAGGGCCTGCCAGCACCAGGTTCTGTCCTTCCTGGATGAAGCGGCAGGTAGCCAGATCGCGGATGGTCGCCTGAGGCAACATGGCGCCGTTGAAGTCGAAGTCGAAGGTTTCGAAGGTCATGCGCGAGGCGACGTTCGCTAAGCGCAGGCGCTTCTGGTAGGAGTTCGCCTCCCTGCTCGCCACCTCGTCTTGCACAAGGAGCGCGGCGAACTCAAGGTAGCCGAGCTTGCCTTCCTCGGCCTCCCGTACGCGCAGGTCCAGATTGTCGGCCATGGCCGGCAGCCGCAGGCGCTTTAGGTCGGCGACTAAATCGTTCTTGATCATAGGATCCCCCTCGTTCGTTCGTCGGGACCCGCTACGAGGTCCCGTATATAAAAACCCGTACGGGCTTTTATGGACCTGCGTAGTACCCCGCCTCTCGCGCCATGCGAGAACCTAATTCGGAGACGGGGAATTGAATGATAACCTGATGCCGTTCATCTTCGAACCGGGCCTTGAGAGCCTCGGGGCGATAGACGCGCCGCACGAGGGCTTCGCCAAGGACGTGCGAGAGCCCCGGCGACGAAGCGTATTCTTGTATAACGTTCAGGCAGCCGCGGGCGCGCCTGGCGCTCAGGTTGCCCCCGTCGGCGAGGATGGCCTTGAGGTAGGCCTCGGCCTGCGCGCCGTACTTGGCGCCTTGGGCGGCGAGGAACGCGGCGTAGCTACCGGGCGCGAACGGCTCGGCATAAGCCGGGAAATCGTCGGGTAGGTAATAGCGGCGTTTACCCGCCGCGACGGCGTACTGGCGTACCAGGCGATGCTCGAAGTAGATCGTTACGGTAGAAGGCGTTATTCGTAGCTCGACCCTCTTGCCGATGTAGCGGCCCGGTAGGCCATAGTAGATACGCCCGTGCTGGATAAACTGGTCAAGCTGCACTTTGGCACGGCACCAACGCGCGGCGACGAAGGGTTCGGGCGGCAAAGGCCGCAGGGCCGGCCGCTCCTCCTCCTCGAAGAGCTCGGCCGGAGCACGCCCGGTTGTGCCATGGACGCGCCTGCCATAGTCGTCTCGGCACCACGCCCAGGCCAGACGGTTGAGTTCGTCGAGGCTCGCCTCGGGGTAGAGCGCGTCGAGCTT
>CALKWG010000086.1 GCA_938004315.1 uncultured Spirochaetaceae bacterium | reverse complement strand
GATCGTATTCGGTGACTGGAGTTCAGACGTGTGCTCTTCCGATCTCGGGCGAAGCTGTCCGGCCGCCGTCGCGGCCTCCACGTCGCGCGCTATCACGCGCCCCCGCGAGCCGGAGCCCACGACGGCGCGGATGTCCACGCCCTTCTCGCGCGCCAGCTTTCGGGCCAAGGGCGACGAGGGCGGGCTCGAGGCGGGAAGGGCGGGGCCGCCTCCGGCGAAGCTCACGGCCGGCTGGGCGGCCGGCGCTACCGGGGCGGCAGCCGCCGGCGCGGGCGCTACCGGGGCGGGGGCGGGCGAGGCGGCCGGTATCGGCGCGGCTTGGCCGCTTGCCTGCGGCGGGCTAGCGGTCGGAGCCGCGGGGGGAGCGGGAGCCTTGGCGGCCGCCGAGCCCGCGTGCTTGGCCGCGACCTCTTCCCAGCCCTCTCCGGCCTTGCCGATGACGGCTATGAGCTGGCCAACCGAAGCGCTCGAGCCCGGCCCCGAGAGGATCTTAAGGAGCGTTCCGGCCGAGGGCGACTCGTAGGTCATGGTCGCCTTGTCGGTCTCCACCTCGCAGAGCGCGTCGCCTGACTTGATCGCCTGGCCTTCCTTGGCTATCCACTGCGCTATCGTCCCTTCGCTCATGGTCGGGGACAGGGCTATCATGAAGACGGGCTCAGCCATGCTTGGCCTCCAAGTAAAGGGCGCGCTTGGCCGCCCGCACGATCTTCTCCACGCTCGGCTGTACGGCTAGCTCCAGGGCGTGGTTGTAGGGCATGGGCACGTCCTCGCTCGATACGAATTCCACCGGCGCGTCCAGGATATCGAAGCGCTCCGTGGCGATGCGGTGGGCCACGTAGGAGCCGACGCTGGCCGCGGGCCAGGACTCGTCCACCACCACGGCGCGCTTGGTCTTGGCGACGCTGGCCATCAGCGTCGCCTCGTCTAACGGCCGCACGCTACGGAGGTCGATGACCTCGGCGGCGACGCCGAGCTTGGCCAGCTCCTCGGCCGCGCTGAGGAGCATATGCACGGGCTTACCGAAGGAGACGAGGGTGACGTCGCCGCCTTCGCGTAAGACCGCGGCCTTGCCGATGGGAGTGATGAATTCTTCATCAGGTACTTCGCCCTTGAAGCCGTAGAGCATCTCGGCCTCCAGGATCACGACGGGGTCGGGGTCGCGGATGGCGCTCTTAAGGAGGCCGTAGGCGTCCGCCGGGAAGGCGGGGGCTACGACCTTGAGGCCGGGCACGTGCGCCCAATAGCTGGCCAAGGCCTGGGAGTGTTGGCTGGACAGGTACTCGGCCGGGCCGTTGGGCCCGCGGAACACGATGGGCGCCGAGAACTGGCCGCCCGACATGTGCCTCGTCTTGGCCGCCTCGTTCACCACCTGGTCTATGGCCAGGAGCGCGAAGTTGTGGGTCATCCATTCCACGACCGGGCGCAGGCCCGCCATGGCGGCGCCGACGCCGAGCCCGGTGAAGCCTAATTCGGTTATGGGCGTGTCGAGG
This sequence comes from uncultured Spirochaetaceae bacterium, assembly GCA_938004315.1. Classification (GTDB taxonomy): domain Bacteria; phylum Spirochaetota; class Spirochaetia; order Treponematales; family UBA12059; genus DAIPLR01. The sequence goes on along the minus strand of CALKWG010000086.1, from coordinate 1,850 downwards.
ACGCGCTCGGGGCCGTATTTTCCTAGGAGCCCGCGGGACACCTTATAGGCCCCGTCGTATTCGGCCACTTCCTCGCCCATCAGCACGACCGATTCGTCCCGGGCCATCTCCTCGTCCAGGGCGCGATTGAGCGCCTCCCTATAGCTAAGCTGAGCCATGCGTTTTCTCCTATATCCTTCCGGGTTCGTAGGGCCCGGCCGGCGAGCCCGAGGGGGCCATGAAGACCGGCTCGCCCGCGTAGATGTCTTCGTACATCGTGCCCAAGGCCGGCTCGGGCGAACTCTCGGCGAACTCAACCGATTCGGCGGTCGCGCGCTCGGCCTCGGCGTCCTGGGCGGCGGCCTTGGCCTCGTCCCAGGCGCCTTCGGCCTTCATGATATCCTCGAGTATCAGGATGGGGTCCTGCTTCTTGTACTCTTCCACCTCTTCGCGGGTGCGGTATTTCTGCGGGTCGCTCATCGAGTGGCCCTTGTAGCGGTAGGTCCGCGCCTCGATGAGGACGGGCTTGCCCGCCCGGGCGTCGGCCAAGGCCCGCTCCGCGGCGTCGCGCACCTTAAGGACGTGCATACCGTCTACGAGCTCGCCGCGTATGCCGTAGGCCGAGGCCATGAGCGAGAAGTCGTCTACCGCCGAGACCCGCTTCCAGCTGGTGCCCATGCCCCACTGGTTGTTCTCGCAGACGAAGACCACCGGAAGCGACCAGATCTTGGCCAGGTTGAGGGCCTCGTGGAAGGCGCCCTGGTGGATGGCGCCGTCGCCGAAATAGACCACGGTGGCGCCGCCGGTCTTCTTATACTTCTGGGCGAAGGCGACGCCGGTGGCTACCGGTATCTGGGCGCCGACGATGCCGTTGCCGCCTAGAAAATGCCGCTCGGCGTCGAACATGTGCATCGAGCCGCCCTTGCCGCGGGAGCAGCCGGTGAGCTTACCGAAGAGCTCGGCCATGATGGCCTTGGGTTGCATGCCGGCGGCCAGGGCGTGGCCGTGGTCGCGGTAGCCGGTAAGCACGTAGTCCTTAGAGAAGTCCATGGCGCTCGCGAAGCCGGCGGCCACCGCCTCCTGGCCGTTATACAGGTGGCAGAACCCTCCGATCTTCCGTAGGCCGTACATCTGCCCGGCCTTCTCCTCGAAGACGCGCATGAGGACCATCTGCTCGCGCAGCTTCCAATACAGTTCCTTGTCCTTGGCGCTCATCGGCTTAGCTCCTCGTCTACGACGCTGTTCTCCATGGGCTTATAGAGGCTGATTTTCTCTATGGCCGTCTCGATGACGACGAGGCGGCCGGGATCCGGGTTGACGCGCCAGAAGTTCTCAAGGCTCGAGCCCAGGGCCTCGAGCACCTCCGCCTTGAGCTGGGGGTTGTCCATGGCCACGGCCCGGCCGCGTAGGCGGAGCACCGTATCCAAGCTCGGCGTCTGGAAAATCCACTCGACCTTATCGTTCGCCTCTAGATCCTTGACCTTCCGCGCCCCGGAAATAGAGACGCAATATAGGTAACCCTTCTCGCGCGGAATGGTCGCGGCGGCCATCCAGCGCGATCGCGGATAGCCCTCCTGGCCTATGGTGGTAAGGATTCCTACGCGCGTCGATTCAAGCAGGGAGCGAAAGGCGCTCATCGGGTCTTTGTCTTTCATGGCGTTCCTCTATGGCGGTGATATGGGCGGGCGGCCAAGGCCCGCGGGTCCAGGTTTCATCGTGATACGTCAAGGCTTTCGTCTCTATTTTTTCCGGGTCGACTATGGAAGCCAGCGACGCCGGCTCGCGCCCTAGCGCTTTTGAGAAGGCGTCGACGCAGGCCGGAAGGTTCGCGTCGGGGTAGAGATCGACGAGGGAGGCGACGGCCGACCCGA
>CALKWG010000085.1 GCA_938004315.1 uncultured Spirochaetaceae bacterium | reverse complement strand
TCCTCGCCGGAGGAGGCGGTCCTGAGCTCGAAGCCTTCGCGCCGCAGTATCGCGCCCATCACCGTGAGAATGGATTCCTTGTCGTCCACGAGCAGTATCGAAGCCATCAACCCGCCTCCGCAGAGGGGAACGAGATACGCGCCTCGACGCCGCCGCCGGGCGCGGGGCCGAGTAGAAGCTCGCCCCCGGCGGCCTCTACCGCCTGTCGCGCTAAAGTCAAACCGAGCCCCGTGCCGTCGGCCTTCGTCGTAAAGTAGGGTTCGAAGAGGCGAGCGTCGCCCGGGAGGCCGGGGCCGCGATCCCGGACGCAGAGGTATGAGCGCCCGCCTTCCTCGCCGCTTCGCAGGCCAATCGCATCGCCTTCGGGCGAGGCCTCGATGGCGTTCAGCGTCAGGTTCAAGGCCGCCCGCTTGATATCGAGGCGCGGCACGACGCAGGAGGCGGGACGGAGCTCCGCCTCTACCCTTACGCCGTGTTCTCGCGCCAAGGGGCCGGCCAAGGCGGCGGCCTCCCGCCCGATATCCGCCAGGTCGGCGACGGCCGCCGTCCCGGGCTTGCCTTTGGCGAATTCGAGCACTCCCGTCAGGTACTCGTTCAAGTTCCTCACTTCGTCGCGCAGCACCCGCGCAAACTGATCGTCGGCGGGGACCATGCCGGACAGGAGCTCGGCGGCTCCCGAAATGGCCTCGAGCGGATTGCGCACCTCATGGGCCACGTCGGCTGCCATACGCCCTATAGTAGCTAGACGCTCCTCGGCCACGAGCTCGGCCTGGTACTCGACGGCCCTGGCGCGGAGCTCGTCCACAGCCCCGGCGATGCGCCGGATCTCGGGCGCCGACGCCGGCGGCAAGCTAATGCGCTCGGGGGCGGCCTCGGGCCGCGCCTCGCCCAGGCTGCGAACGAGGCTCCTCACCGGGACGATAAGCTGCCGATACATCGAATAGAAGAACAGGGCGAAGAGCACGGCGCCGAAAGCCAGGAAGCGGGCGAGGACCGCCCGGCTGTCCCTGAGCTTGGCGTCGATGGGGCCGCGATGCAGGGCGAACTCGGCGTAGCCCTCCGGCAAGCCCGGGACCCGGACGGCGGCCCGAGCGACGAGGAGGCCGGCTTCCCAGAGCAAGGCCTCGGCGCCTTCGGGGGGCGCGCTCAAGGTCCAGCCGACCATGCTCGGGTCGGAGGCGGCGACGACGCGCGCGCGCGGATCGACGACCCTGGCGTAGGCCGCGTCGCGCTCGCGCATGAACGAGGCCAGCTGCGCGTCCAGCTGCCCGACCCGCCCGGAGGCTATGGGCTCGCCCGCCAGCTCGGCGAGCGCCCGCGCCAAGCCCTTTGCCCGGGCCGCCGCCTCGTCCACGAGTATGCGGCGCTCGCGGTCGACCGAGGCCGCCCATTGGGCGGACAGGAGGCCGATGAAGAGCAGGGCGAAGACGGCGAACCTATGGCCGAGCGACATCGAGATAAGCTCCTAAGCTAGCGAGGACCTGCGCTAAGTCGGAAGGCGGGGCGAAGAGGGCGAAGTCCCCGCCCGTAAGCCCGATCAGGCCCATGGCCAGACCGTTGCGCTCGGCGCTTAAGTCCGATCGGACCGCCAGCAGGGTTAAGGGAAAAGGCCCCGCGCTCGCGACGACCCTGACGCGGGCGGCGAGTTGGCCGACGCGGATCGAGCCTAAAAGGGTTTCCGGCACGAAGCCGGCGTCCGCCAAGCCGAGGGCCACGGCCTTGAGCGCGCCTTCATAACCCCGTTCGCGTAGCGTAACGCCCCGCCACGATACCGCGGGGGCGAAACCCCGGGCCCAGGCGAGCGCGAAACCCCAAGCCAGGCCCTCCGGCGGGCCGACCGCAACGATCCTGGCGCGCCACAGGTCTTCAGGGCGATGGATGATAGTATCGGCCCCGACTATCATGGCCAGGCGCTCGTAGGGGCGGCCGTAGGAGGCGCCGACGCCCAGGACGGCGAGTCCCGAGGGCGAGCCTAGATAGGCGAAGGTATCGACGACGCCGATCTCGGCCGTCTTCTCCCGCAGGGCGGCGAGCACGGCCCGGTCGTCCTCGACGATCGCGAGCTCCAACTCGACGCCGCTCGACGCCCTGTACGCTACGGCCAGCTCGGCCCAGGCCCCGGCGGTCGCCAGGCCGTCGGGGCCGGCGGGGACCGCTATCCTAAGCGGAGGCGTCGGCCAGGCGGCCAAGGTCGTCACGGTCAAAGCTAAGGCGAGCGCCGCCGTTCTCATGCCCTCAGTGTGAACGCATATCCGACGGCTGTCAAAGCCTCCAAGCCCCCATCTCCTCGTAGCGCGGCGGCCCCCCGCCTAGGACGCTGCGGTAGAGGATGGCATCCCGGACCCGGAACCCGACGCCGGGGACGGCATCAGAAGGCAGACCGCGAAGGTCCGCGGGCCTCGAGAAGCGGGCCAGGGTGAGGTGAGGCTTGAACGGCGAGCGGTCGTAGCGAAGGCCGGCGCGCTCCAACGCCGCGCGGAGACGAGAGG
>CALKWG010000084.1 GCA_938004315.1 uncultured Spirochaetaceae bacterium | reverse complement strand
AAGCTCAAGGAGGGCGAGTTCGTCATCGTCATCAACGACGAGGAGCTCCCGGTCATAGGCATCAACCCCTTCTTCGACGAGCTGGCCGAGAGCAAGCACGACAAGGCCACCGACGCCTTCGTGAAGGACAATATCCGCAAGGCGCGCTGGTTCATACAGAGCATCCACCAGCGCAACAAGACCCTGCTCAAGGTGATGCGGGCCATCGTCGAATTCCAGCGCCAGTTCTTCGCGCGGGGGCCCAAGTACCTGGCCCCGCTGACCCTGAAGGATATAGCCGGCGAGGTCGGCGTGCACGAGACGACCATCTCGCGCATCGCCAACAAGAAATACGTGCAGACCGACTGGGGCATCTTCGAGCTGCGCTACTTCTTCACGAACAGCATCTCCGGTTCGGGCTCCAAGGGATCGCGCTTCTCCAAGGAAGGCGTCAAGCAGCTCATCAAGGAGCTGTTGGAGGGCGAGGCCAAGGCGATGTCCGACCAGGAGATCAGCGACACGCTGGCTAAGAAGGGCATCAAGCTGGCCAGGCGCACCGTCGCCAAGTATAGGCTCGAGCTCAACGTCGACTCGTCCTTCGGCCGGAAGCACGGCTAGGGACGGCGAGGCGTTCGTTATCGGGAGCCGGCGCTACGAGGCCGGCTATGGCGAGGCTCGGCGGCCCAGGGCGGGCGGCCGGGCGCGGCGGGCGGCGAGAGGCCCCGGACGGGGGCATAGCCGCTAGGAGGTATCCATGACCGTAGACGTCCGCTCAGTGCACTTCGATTTAAGCGAGGCTAACCGGGCGTATTTGGACAAGAAGATCGAACGCATCGCGTACGCGCGCGACCTGATCGTCGACCTTCTCTTCTCCTTCACCAAGGAGAAGCAGTTCCAATGCGAGTGCACGGTAAACTTCCGCTGGGGCACCCAGGCCCACGTGCAAGAGACGGACTTCGACCTCAGCGCCGGCATGGATAAGCTCATCGATACGCTCGAGCAGAAGATCAACAAGGAGAAGAAGAAGGTACAGGACAAGAAATAAGCGCCATGGCGGCCCCCCGGGGCCGCCTTTTTTCGGCCCGAGGCCGTATTTGCCTAAGCGGGCGTTTAGGGTTATGCTAAAGCCGCGATGAACCCCAAACGCTTTACCGTCCTCGACCTCCTCGACCTCGACCTCAAGGAGCACGACGCCCTGGAGCTCCGCTGCATAGGCGGGCGTAAGGGCCTCGGGCGGGAGATCAGCGGCCCCGATATCAACAGGCCGGGTCTCGCGCTCTCGGGCTTCTTCGAGAGCTTCGCCTACGAGCGCATCCAGCTCATCGGCCACGGCGAGGCGGCCTACCTGCATATGCTGGCGGCCCAGGACGGCCTGACCGAGATCCATAAGATCTTCAGCTACCCGGTGCCCTGCTTCATCATCGCCAACGGCGACGCGCCGGAGCCGCAGTTCGCCGCAGCGGCCGAGCAGGCGGACTGCCCCATCCTAGCCTCCAAGCTCTCGTCCACCGAGCTCGCCGCCCGCCTCATGCGCGTGCTAGCCACGGTCTTCGCGCCTAAGACCAGCGTCCACGGCGTGCTCGTGGAGGTCTACGGCATAGGCATACTCCTGACCGGCGACTCGGGCGTCGGCAAGAGCGAGACGGCCCTGGAGCTCATCGAGCGGGGGCACCGCCTGGTGGCCGACGACGTGGTCGAGATACGCTGCGTGAGCGGCAACATCCTCATGGGCTCGGGCGCCAACAAAGTTATCGGCCACCATATGGAGATCAGGGGCCTGGGCATCATCAACGTGACGCACCTCTTCGGCGTGGGCGCCATCAGGGACAAGAAGCAGGTCCAGCTCATCTGCAAGCTGGAGGAGTGGGACGCGGCCAAGGTCTACGACCGCATCGGCACCGACGAGATGAGCGACGACATCCTAGGCGTCCGCGTCCCGCGGCTGGACATACCCGTGAAGCCCGGGCGCAACATCCCCATCATCATCGAGACGGCCGCCATGAACGAACGCCTGAAGAAGATGGGCTATCACTCCGCCCGGGAATTCAACCAGAACATACTCCGCTGGCTCGAGAGCGAAAGCGCGCGGGCCGTGTACTTCGGCAGGGACGAATCCATCTAGCGGCGGCCTACGCACGGGAGATAAAGAACGGATATGGTAGAAAAGACGACCGTCATAAAGAACCGCGCCGGCATCCACGCCAGGCCGGCGGCCATGATCGTGCAGACCGCGGGGAAGTTCGCCTCTAGGATCTTCCTCGAGAAGGACGGCGACCGCATCAACGCCAAGAGCATCATGGGCATCATCACCCTCGGCGCGAGCTACGATACGCCCATACGCATCATCGCGGACGGCCCCGACGAGGAAGAGGCGGCGGGCGCCGTCGAGCAGCTCTTCGTACGGCGCTTCGAGGAGGAATAGGGCCGTGAGGCCCAGGGCCTACGGCTCCAAGGGCGACGCGGCGCTCGCGGCGGTCGTCTACGCGGCGAGCGCCGTGGGCATGGCCCTCTACGTCGTCTCGGCCGTCGAGGCCGGGGCGCCCGCGCGCGCGCCGGCGCGCGCCCTTTTCCTGATCGTTCCCGCCGCACTCTTCTCCGTCTTCCTCGGCCTGGCGTGGCGAAGCCTTAAGGAGCTGCGCGTCGGCGCCTGGGGGGCCCGAACGAGGGCTTACGTCCTGGCGCTCTTCATATCCTCTGGTTTCATGGCCGCCCTCCCGCCCGCTCTCGCCTTGGGCGCGGTCGCCGCGCGCGCCGCGCGCGCCCCGTCCGGCCGCGCCGTCGCGGCGGGCCTGGACGCCGGCGTAGAGCGGCTCCTGTCGTACTACGCCGATAAGGAGCGCGAGCTGCGCTACGCCGCGACGCGCGACTTGCCGGGCCTGCTCGAGGCGCTCGGGACGAATCCCAAGGCCTGCCTCGAGGCTATGGCGGCCCGCTATCCCGAACTCGTCGCCCTCGAGTTCTTCGCCGGCGGCCGCTCCGTCGGCTTCGCGGGAGATCGGAAGAGCGTCGTGTAGGGAAAGAGTGTAGAACTCGGTGGTGCCCGTAT
>CALKWG010000083.1 GCA_938004315.1 uncultured Spirochaetaceae bacterium | reverse complement strand
CTCGCCCGCCTGATAGAAACCGACCTCGTCTCTTTCATGACCCCGCGGGCGGCGATGGTAAAGCTCGCCAGGCGCTACGCCGACTCGGGCCGACCGGTGGGCATACTCTCGAACATGCCGCCGGGCGTCGGCGCGCTCTGGGAGCGCGCCTGGCCCTGGCTCGGCGCCCTGTCGCCGCGGCTATGGAGCGGGGACATAGGCCTACGAAAGCCCGACCCCGCCGTATTTAGACTCGCCCTGGGGCGCTCCGGCTGGGAGCCGGGACGGGTACTGTTCGTCGACGACGTTCTGGACAACGTCGAGGGAGCCAAGGCGGCCGGCATGGAGGCCCATCATTTCGTCGACGAGGAGCGGGCCGTCCGGGCCATCCGCGCCTGGATGGGCGACTAGGCCTCCATCCGCGGCTAGGCCTCCGGCCGGGAAGCCTCGACGTAGTCCAAGCTCTGGTGCCTGAAGTAGGTATCGTAGAGCGAGGCGTAGCGCCCGCCCGAGGCCAAGAGCCCCTCGTGCGAGCCCTCCTCGACCGGCCGGCCTCGCTCCAGCACGACGATGCGGTCGGCGAAGCGCACGGTGGACAGGCGGTGGGCTATCACGATCGCGGTCCGGCCCTCCATCACGGTCTCTAAGCCTTCCTGGATCTGCGCCTCGGTAAAGGGGTCGACGCTAGCCGTGGCCTCGTCCAGGATGAAGAGCGCCGGGTCCTTTAAGAGCACCCGCGCCAGGGCGACGAGCTGGCGCTGGCCCATGGAGATGGATGAGCCGCGATGCCCGGTGGGCGTGGCCAGGCCCAGGGGCAGGTCGTCCACCCAATCGCCCCGGCCTAGGGAGCGGGCGGCCTTCTCAAGCTCCTCGTCGGAGGCCTCCGGCTTGGCGTAGCGTATGTTGTCCGCGACCGTGCCGGGGAAGAGGAAGGGATCCTGCGACACGAGCCCGATAGCGCCGCGGAGCGACGTCAGATCCAGGCTCCTTATATCCCTACCGCCTACCGAGAGCTCGCCGCCTTGGAACTCGTAGAAGCGGCAGACTAGCTTGACGATGCTGGACTTGCCCGCGCCGGTCGGGCCGACCAAGGCCAGCTTCTCGCCGGCCCGAATGCCTAGGCTAAAATCCCGGAGCACGGTCTCCTTGCTCGAGTAAGAAAAATTCACTCGTCTGAACTCGACGGAGAGGCCGCGCGCGGGCCGCCCCGCGGGGCCGGACTCCGCGGGGCCGGACTCCGCGGGGCCGGACTCCGCGGGGCCGGACCCCGCGGCGGG
>CALKWG010000082.1 GCA_938004315.1 uncultured Spirochaetaceae bacterium | reverse complement strand
CGAGCGCATCTCCGACGAGGAGCTGTGGCGCACCCACGAGCGCCGGCGCGAGCGCCTCGTGGCCTTCGCCCGCGACCGGCTGCGCAAGCAGATGCGCCACATGGGCGTCTCCGAGAAGGGCCTCGTGCGCGCCGACGACGCTCTCTCGCCGTCCATCCTGACCATCAGCTTCGCTAGGCGCTTCGCCACCTACAAGCGCGGCAACCTGCTCCTCAAGGACCCCGAGCGCCTGATGCGCCTCCTTTCCAGCAAGGACAGGCCCATCCAGATCATCTTCGCCGGTAAGGCGCACCCGCACGACATCCCCGGCAAGGAGATCATCCGCGAGCTGGTGCATTTCTCGCGCCGCGACGAGGTCTTCGGGCGCCTGATCTTCCTCGAGGACTACGACATGACCATGGCCCGCTACATGACCTCGGGCTCCGACGTCTGGCTCAACACGCCGCGCCGGCCGATGGAGGCCTCGGGCACCTCGGGCATGAAGAGCGGCATGAACGGCGTCCTGAACTGCTCCATCCTGGACGGCTGGTGGGACGAGGGCTACGACCCCGAGCTGGGCTGGGCCATAGGCAAGGGCGAGGAGTACGCGGACACCGACTTGCAGGACGAGGTGGAGTCCAAGGCGCTCTACGACCTCTTGGAGCGCGAGATCGTCCCTACCTTCTACGAGCGCGGCCGAGATAACCTGCCGCGCGACTGGATCAAGATGATGAAGAACTCCATCCGCGAGACGGGCAAGCGCTTCTGCACGCACCGCATGCTCATGGAGTACACCGACAAGTACTATAGGCCGGCGCTGGAGAACGCGGCGCGGCTTAAGGCCGGGGACTACGCGGCCGCTAAGCGCGTGGCCGAGTACCTGGACCTGGCGCGGCACGAGTGGTACGCGGTGGCGGTGGAGGACCTGCGCTCCACCGCCCGCCCGGTGATGGAGCGCGGCGACGCGGTGACGGTAGAGGCGCGGGTGCGCCTAGGCGCCCTGGGGCCCGACCACGTGCAGGTGGAGCTGTACCACGGCCCGTTGTCCAGCACGGGGCAGATCATGCATCCTAAGCGCGTGCCCATGAAGGCGGGCGCCTTCCAGGGCGGCGCCTACGACTTCTCGGTCAAGATCGACTGCGAGTCCACCGGCCAGCTGGGCTACGCGGTGCGCGTGCTGCCTAAGCACCCCGACCTCGTGCACCCCTTCCTGCCGGGGCTGGTGCGCTGGGCGTAAAGCGCTAAGTCCTTCGAAACGAATCGACGATGCGTGAGCGCGGCCGCCCTTTCGGGGGCGGCCGTTTGTTTACCCCCCGAGATCGGAAGAGCACACGTCTGAACTCCAGTCACCGAAT
>CALKWG010000081.1 GCA_938004315.1 uncultured Spirochaetaceae bacterium | reverse complement strand
TCGAGCACGAGCATCTTCATGTACCCCGGCTACGAGTTCAAGACCGTAGACGGGCTCTTCACGAATTTCCACACGCCCGAGTCGACGCTCCTCATGCTGGTGTCGGCCTTCGCCGGCCGCGGCCATATCCTGGCCGCCTACGAGGCGGCCGTGGCCGAGCGCTACCGCTTCTTTAGCTACGGCGACGCGATGCTGATACGCTGAGCGGCGGCCACCCTGTTAGGCGAGGGGGACCACCTTGCCTATGTAGGGCAGGTTGCGGTGGTGCTGGGCGTAGTCGATGCCGCAGCCGACGACGAACTCGTCGGGTATGGCGAAGCCCACGAAATCGACCGCCACCTGCACCTCGCGACGGCTAGGCTTGTCGAGGAGCGTGCAGATTGCCAGGCTCTTAGGCTCCCTCAGGCGTAGTATCTGGGTGACTTTTTCCAAGGTGAAGCCTGTGTCGATGATGTCCTCGACGATGAGGACGTCGCGGCCCTTGATGTCGTCGTCCAGGTCCTTCAGGATGCGCACGTCGCGCGTGGACTGCATGGACGAGCCGTAGCTCGAGGCGGTCATGAAATCTAGGTTCACCGGTAGCTTGATGGCGCGGCAGAGATCCGAGAGGAAGACGCAGGAGCCGCGTAGGAGCCCGACGAGGACGAGGCACTCGGTGTCGCGGTAGCGTTCGGTGATCGCCGCGCCCAGCTCGGCGACGCGGCGGGCCAGATCGGCCTCCGATATCATGATATCGATGCGATAGTCGTTCATGCGCGCTCCTTGGCCTTCGCGGCCGCGGAGACAGCCTACCCTCAGTAGGTCGTTTCGTCCATCGCCAGGAACGCGGCGCGCACCGATTCCAGGCGCGAAAGCTGTCGGCCTATGATGCGCTCGTAATTAAGGTCGCCGGTCTCGATGCGATAGGCTTGGTCTATCCAGAACTGCAGTTCGGGCAGCTGGGTCCAGCGTAGGCGCATAGCCTTGGCAGCCCAATCCTTGGCGGTATTCCAGTAGGCCAAGGCGGCGCGGTAGGAAGCCTCGGCTATCTTAAGCGACTCCAGGTTGTCCTCCCGCCAGGGGGCGTTGTAGAAGTAGGCGACCTGCTTGTCGAACTTGGAGCCGAGCGCCAGATGCTGTTCGATTAGTTTAAGCTCTATCTGCATGTTGAGCAGGTAGCGATAGCGCTCCCAGTGCTTCTGGTCGGGGATCTTGGCCATGGCGTAGAGCGGGTTGGCGAAGTCGGCCTCGCGCGCCCGCTCGAGCCAGTAGATGTTTTCGATGGCGTCGTCGGGATATTGGATGTAGTGCTGATGGTAGAGGCGGTAGTACTGCTCCTTGAAGTAGACCGGGAAAGCCGGCAGGGCGGAGATGGCCGCAAGGGCGAGGAGCAGGGCGATGCCGAAGCGCTTCATGCCCTATGTATCGGCAAGCAAGGCGGCGTTGCTGAGCCGCCCTCGCCGGAGGCCGTCCCCTCTAGCGCCGGTATCGCGCTGCCACCGGCTCGACGGCCGCCCAGACCTGCTCGGCCACCTTCTCTATGGGGGCGGAGGCGTCCACCCTGGCTATGCGCATCGGGCCGCCGTCGAAGCGGGCTACGATCTGGCGGTAGGCCGCGTCCACGCGGATTTGGAAGGCCTCATACTCGTAGATGTCGCGCTCCGCCCGCGCGCTAAGCCTGGCGACCGAGGCCGAGGCGGGTATGTCGAAGAAGATGAGCAGCTCGGGTAGGGGGAAGCGCGCGTTGAGCTCCTCGGGGAGCTCCGGGCCGCAGGTGAGGCCCTGGTAGGCCAGGGAGGAGAAAAAGTAGCGGTCGCTGACGACCGGGCGGCCGGCCGCCAAGGCTTCGCGCACGCCGCCTGAACCGTCGATATGCTCGCCGCGGTCGGCGGCGAAGAGCCTGGCGACGGTTTCATGGGCGAGGGGCGAGCGCTTGAACAAGGCGTCGCGGATAAGTCGTCCGATCGGCCCCGCCGTAGGCTCGGCATCGAGGCGGGGGGCTACGCCGTAAGCCGCCATGCGCTCGCCGAGCAGCTTGAGCTGAGTGCTCGTTCCAGAGCCGTCCACCCCTTCGAAGACGATGAACCCGTCTAATACATCCCGACGCCGCTGCATGGGCCGCATACTAGCGCGGCCGGCTCGTATGGCGCAAGCCGGGGCGCTGTGCTACTGTTAAGGCCGTGAGCTCCCGACCCAGGCCCGCCGCCTTCGCCGCCGCCGCGGCCATAGCCCTCTCGATCGCCGCTTCGGCGTACGCGGCCTATCGGGTCGAATCCGCCTCTATCGAGGCGGCCAAGGGCTATATCGAGGCGCGGCTCCGGCCGTACGTCGAGGGCTTTGGCCTGAGCCTTCGCTACGGTTCGCTCTCCCCCTCGATACTGCGGGGAGCGGCCGTACGCGAAATCGAGCTCCTTTCAGGCGGGCGCTCCGTCCTGCGGCTCCGGGAACTCCGCGTACGCTACGAGCTCTTCGATATGCTCCGCGGACGGGAGCTCGAGTTCCG
>CALKWG010000080.1 GCA_938004315.1 uncultured Spirochaetaceae bacterium | reverse complement strand
ATACGAGATCGTATTCGGTGACTGGAGTTCAGATGTGTGCTCTTCCGATCTGTTCGAGCGCCCCCTCGTCCATGGGAGCCACGCTCGAACGTATGAGTATGGACGAATCCTTGCCCATGGTGAGCTCCACCGAAGGGTATCCATGGGCGTCCGATAGCCTGGGCGGGCGGTTCAGCTGGTAGCCGACGGCCAATCCGATGCCGAAGCCCGGCGGCGCTCCGGGCTCCGCCCGACGCTTGGATAGGAGCTCGTAGGCCGCCCGCTTCCGCGCGTAGTCGGCGTCGGCGCAAGCGGCTTCTATGAGGCGCGCCACGCGGGCCTTGGCCTTGGATCGTCGCGGCGGCCGGTCGGCGAGCGCGTTGTCCAAGCGCCACTGCGGCGCGCCCGTCCCCGCGGCGCGGGCGGCGGCGTCGGCCGCGCGCTCCGCGGCGAAGAGCGCCGAGGCCCCGGCCAGGCCGGCGTAGGCGCCCATGGGCGGGTTCGCGCTGCGCACGGCCCATACCTTGCAGCGCAGCGCGGCGCCGGTATAGGCGCCGCGGGCCGCGTCGAGCGCGCTCTTTATGAGCGCCGGCGCGAGCGGGCCGTAGGCCCCGAGGTCGAAGGCCATGCGCGCGTCTACGGCGAGGGCCCGCCCCTCGGCGTCGAGGTGCAGGCGGTACGACGCCTCGAAGGGCGCGCGCTTGGGGGTATAGCGCAGGTCCTCGTCCCGGCTCAGGCGGAGGAGGACCGGACGTCCGATCGCATGGGCGCAGAGCGCCGCATGGCAGGCCACGAACGAAGGGTACCAAAGCTTCCCGTCCAGGTGCGGGCCCAGGTAGCTCGGGCGTACGACGACCTCGTCGTCCCGCACGCCCAGGGCCGCGGCGACCGATTCGCGCACGTGGAAGGGCCATTGCGTCGAGCTCAGGATGACCAGCTTGTCGTAATCGTAGTAGGCCGCGGCGCCCTGCGGCTCGGGGTAGTAATGGTCGACGGCGCCGAGGGCCAGCTCGAGCTTGACCGTAGACGCCGCCAGGGCCTCCGCGGCCTCCGCCCGCCCGTCGTCGAAGGAGAGCGCGCCTATGAGCCTGGACGAATCGAAGGGCCAGAGCCCCTCCGGCGGCTCCTCCTCGTCGACCTCGACCCGGGTCAGGGCCACGGCCTCCTCGACGCGCCGGCGGTCCGGCCCCGCGATGAGCCCGATCGGCTCGCCTCGGTACGAGACGCGGCCGGATGCGAGGATGGGGACGGCCTCGCCGCCGAACTTCAAGCTGCGCGAACCGGGTATATCGTCGGCTGTTATAAGTTTATAATCACGGGGCAGATGGGGCGAGATGACGGCGCGTACGGCGCCGCGCCGGGCCGGGGAGCGTACGACCGCCGCGTAGGCCGTCCCCGGCGCGTCGAAGTCGTCCAGGCGCTCCGCGCGGCCCCGCGGGAGAATCATGGCTTCGCCGCGGCGGCCAGCGCGGCCCGGATTACCTTCTCCGCCTGGGCCTCGTCCATGCCCTGCCAAATAGGCAGGCTCGCGCTGGCGCGGTACATGGCGTAGGCCTCGGGGAAGTCCTCGGGCTTTAGGCCGTAGCGCTCGGCGTAGTAGGGCATGATATGGAGCGGGATGAAGTGCACCGAGCAGCCGACCCCGAGCGCTGCCATGCGCTCGATGAACTCGTCCCGACCGAGGCCTAGGGCCCCCTCGTCCAGGCGCAGGGCGTATAGATGCCAGGCGTGCCCCTCGCCCCGCGGCGGAAGGATGAAGCCGGGCACGGCCGCGAAGGCCTCGTCGTAGCGGGCGGCTATGGCCTTTCGCATCTCGAGGAAGCTCTCCGCCCGCCTAAGCTGCACGCGCCCGATCGCGGCGAGTATGTCCGGTAGGTTATATTTATATCCTGCCTCGGTGACTTGGTAGGCCCAGGACGCCTTCTTGGAGGTGTAGCGGTCCCAGACCTCGCGGTCTATGCCGTGCATGCGCATGAGTGCCATGCGGGCGGCGAGCTCCGCGTCCGCCGTCACGACCATGCCGCCCTCGCCGGTGGTGATGGTCTTGGTGGCGTAGAACGAGTAGACGCCGACGCGGCCCAGGGTCCCCGCGTAGCCGTCCTTCGTAGCGGAGGGGAAGGCGTGGGCCGCGTCCTCCACGAGGGCGCAGCCGTAGCGATCCGCCAGGGCCTTGATCTCCGCCGTCCGGGCGGGTAGGCCGCCGATGTGCGGCAGGACGACCGCCTTGCAGTTCTTGGCGGTCTCCAACGCCCGGGCGAGGGCTTCGGGGTCCATGTTGTACGAGCCGGGGGCGACGTCGCAGAAGCGCAGCTCCGCCCCCAGGTGGCGCGCCACCGCGGCGCTGCTCGTGAAGGTGTAGGGGCTCGTTATCACCGTGTCGCCGGGTCCCACGCCTAGGGCCTCCAGCGCCAGGTGCAGGCCGCTGGTCGCCGAGTTCACGGCCAGGGCCCGCGGCGAGCCGACGAAGGCGGCGAACTCGCGCTCGAAGGCCAGGGCCTCGGCGCCGGTGGTCATCCAGCCGGAGCGCATGACGCGTATCGCGGCTTCCTCCTCCTCGGGGCCGAGCAGCGGGCGGGCGAAGGGTATGAAATCAGTATTCGGGCTCATCCGGTTTGTCCTCTACGCTCGGGATATGGCGACGGAGCGCGGCCCTGAGGGCACGCCTGTTCCTATAGAGCTCGGGCGCCGCCTCGTCGCGGCGGCATATGGGTAGCAAGGCCGCGAGGGTCTCGTCGACGGGGAAAGGCGGGCCGAGCCGCTCAAGACGGTTGATCTTGGCGTAGGGCGTCGGCGCGAGGCGCTCGCCCGAGCCGACGAGCCGTTCTTCGAGCCGCTCCCCCGGCCTAAGGCCTATGTACTCGATCGGCACGTCCTTATGGGGCTCGAGCCCGCAGAAACGGATGACCTGCTCGGCCAGCTCGCGGATCAGGACCGGCTCCCCCATGTCGAGGATGTACGACTCGCCGCCCTTCCCGACGCCGCCGGCCTTGAGCACGAGCGAGCAGGCCTCGGGTATGGTCATGAAGTAGCGGGTCGCGCGGGGGTCGGTCACCGTGACGGGGCCGCCCCGCTCGGCCTGCTCCTTGAACAGGGGCACGATGGAGCCGCGGCTGCCGAGCACGTTGCCGAAGCGTACGACCATGAACTCTCGGCCGGGTCCGGCGGCGTCTTGGGCGGCGAGCACGATGCGCTCCGACAGCCGCTTCGTGGCGCCGTACACGCAGTACGGGTCTACGGCCTTGTCGGTGCTCACGAGCACGAGGCGGCGGACCCCGTTGGCGAGCGCCGCGTCGACGAGGTTCTTCGTCCCGAAGACGTTGTTGGAGACGGCGGCCACGGTGTTGGCCTCGGTCATGGGCACGTGCTTATAGGCGGCCGCGTGGAAGACCACGTCGGCCTTGAGCCTAGCGAGGATGAAATCCA
The DNA here is from genome assembly GCA_938004315.1 of uncultured Spirochaetaceae bacterium. Classification (GTDB taxonomy): domain Bacteria; phylum Spirochaetota; class Spirochaetia; order Treponematales; family UBA12059; genus DAIPLR01. The sequence goes on along the minus strand of CALKWG010000080.1, from coordinate 2,147 downwards.
GGTATTCGCCGTCCTTGAGGTCGCCGATCACCGGGACCAGGGCGGTGCCCTCGCCGACGCCGCCGGCCTGCAGCGCGCGGAGCTCGCGGTCGATTTGGTAGATGGAGTTCTCGCCGTGGCCGAAGAGGTAGAGCCTCTCCACGCCCGCCGAGAGCAGCTGGCGCGACAGCTCCGAGCCGATGGATCCGCCGGCGCCGGTCACGAGGACGCGCTTGCCGCGGAGCCACGCTATGCTCTCCTTGAGCCCCACCGCGACGGGGGAGCGGCCGAGGAGGTCGCGGGGGTCGATCTCGCGGGCTTGGATCAGGTGGGCGTCGCCCTCCACGATCTGGGCGACGTCCGGCAGGATGCGGATGCGGGCGAAGCCGGCCCGCTTCAGGATGAAGTACAGCTCGCGCAGGCGCTCGCGCGACGCGCTGGGGATCGCGATGATCGCCTCGTCGGCCGGCGTCCTCGCCAGGAGCTGGACCAGCTCGCTGATAGGCCCCAGGACCGGCACGCCGGCTATCCTGGAGCCGAGCTTCTCGGGGTCGTCGTCGAGGAAGGCGACGACCGTGCCGATGGACGGCTTGGCCTTGATCTCCTGGGCAATAGAGCGCCCGGCGTAGCCTGCGCCGACTATGTATATGCGCGGTCCGTCATGGTTTCGCATCGCCAGCTTCGGTTCCTTTCGCCGGTCGTTCCATGGTCTCGAAGGACAGGTCGATAAGGAAGGAGTTCTCGCACATATCCAGCCGAACCTTCGCGCGGCGCTTGCGCTTATCCACCTTTACGATGCAGCCTTCCAGGCCCTTGAGCGGCCCTTCCAAGACCACGATGCGGTCTTGTTCGTTGAAGAGCACCTTCGATATATCGGCGCGTTTCCCGAACGACATGAAGTGCGTAAGGACGGCGCGGTCGCGCTGCCCGATGGGCTTGGGATGCGAGCTGTCGGGAAGTATCCTTAAGAAGTAGTTCGTCGATTTCATATACCAGCGGCGCTCGGGATCGAGCTCCCCGTCCTCGGACGCCACGAAGACGTAACCGGGAAAGATCGGACGATCCTCCCTGAAATTCTTGCCGCGGCGCCTCAGGACCAAGGCGCGCTTGGGGACCGCGACGCCGTCTAGGCGGAACCCGGGGGCGGCGGCGAGGCGCCCGGCGTAATCGTCCTCGTGTCCGGTCCAAACCTGTACCGCGTAATATTCCATACTTAATAATCCTTTAGCGAGCTTAACTGTACCATAGCCGAGCGCCGCGCCTCAAGAATGGGCGCGATCGGCCGATAGTAGATAATGAAGGCCCGGATGCCGCTCGCGCGGGGCCCCGCCCGAACCTAAGGAAGGCTTATGACGAGAAAGACCATAGCTATCATCCTGCTCCTCGCGGCTTCGCTGGCCGGGGCCTACGCCCAAACCGTACGGCTGAGCCTGGTGTACGAAGGCCGGGGCGAGTACATCCAAGCGTTCAATGAGAAATTCCTCGACGGGGCCATGGCGGCCCTTTTCGACTCCGGCTATATCGCGACGAACGACCTGCCTAAGCCCGGCGACTCGCTGGCTTTCGCGGCCGTCAAGCCGTCGGCGGACGATCGCGAGGGCTTCGTCGAGCTCGTCTTGGCGGTCTTCGCGCGCTTTCCCGCCGGCGACTCGCCCGCCTTACCGGAATGTTCGTATCGGCTTATGAGCGTCGCCAACGGGCGGGTTCTGGCCGAAGGGGAGGTCCGCTCGCCGGCCGTAGCGCCGAGGACCTCGGCCGAGTTCAGCCAGGCGACGGCCCAGCTCGGCGAGCTCGCGGTCAAGGCGAGCCTGCGGGCCTTTTAACGCGGGCGGCTTCGGAATGCGTCCGGACGCGTATAGAGCGCACCCTGGAGGGGAGTATGCATAAATCAAGGTACGGTATCATGGCCATAGTCGCCGCGTTCCTCGCGGCGGCGATGGCCTCGGCCTCTTCTTGGGAAGGCTCGGCGATCATGGGATCGTACGGAGACTTCCCGAGCTCCGGCTATTTCGCCGCGTGCAATTCCTTCCCGCGCAATACCAGCGTCGAGGTGACGAACCTAGAGAACGGCCGTCGGGTTACGGTAGTGGTGACCAGGGGCGTCGACAGCCCCGGCATCTTCATGAAGATCGGAAGAGCGGCGGGTAGGCGAAGGGGGTAGACCTCGG
>CALKWG010000079.1 GCA_938004315.1 uncultured Spirochaetaceae bacterium | reverse complement strand
ACCTGGCCCGTCTTGGCCGGGGTGGCGGCGACGGCGACGACGGTGCGGTGCAGGAGCTCCACGGCGACGAGGGAGGAGAGGGCGAAGGTCTCGACCATGAGGACGAAGAAGGCCAGGAGGGGGCGCATGCGGTCGCGCATGGGAATTTGGGCGCCCGAGCGATCCTGGCCGACTATCATGGTCTCTTCCGGCGGCTCGCTCACCGGGAGCGGGCGGCCGGCCACGAGGTAGGCCAGCTCCCGTATCATGCTCCTCATGGCGCCTTCGAGCTCGGCCGGGGTATCGCTATTGACGTAGACCTTGACCGCGGGCGCGGGGCTCTGGCCGCCGGCGGCGGCTTGGTTCGCGGCGGCCGCCGCGACGACGCCTTCGACGAAGCCCGGCGGGAAATCGAGGCCCAGGGCCGGCTGGATGCGTTTGGCGCCCTTGGGCCGGCCGGCGCGGTCGTCGCGATCGAGGATGAGGAGGGCCCCGTCGGGGGCCTGCCAGGCTTGGGCCTCTTTAGCCATCACGCGCCGAAGGCTATCGCCGTCCGGGAAAAGGACGAGCTGTAAGCCGCCCTCGCCTTCCTCGGCCAGGGCCGCCTCAAGGGGCCCCAAGCCCTGATGGGCGAGGCCGAGGACGGCGTATTCCTGCACGGAGCCCGGTATGAGCCAGAAGGCCGCGATGAAGATGGCCAGGCCCGCGATTGAAAGAATCATGTAGAGTCGGTCGCGCGAGAACTGTAGGAGGTCCTTGCGCAGGATCGAAAGGACGATGGCCGCGCCGGAGGGGACCGGCGGGCGGCCCGCCGAAGGACTGGTCGCCGGCGGCCGGCTGCCAGGGATGGGGGCGGTCATTTTAGAGCCCCCGCCCGGTCATGGCGATGAAGATGTCCTCGAGGCTAGCCTCCTCGGTGTGCATGGTCAGGATCTGGGCGCCCTCGACCGCGGCCTTGAGCCGGTCGCCGAGCGAGGCCTCGCCGGCGGCGCCCGCGGCGGCGTCACTTGCGTCTCCGTCGCCGTCGAGCGGCAGGTGCAGGTCCTGTACGACCTCGCCGCGGCGGACGCGGACGGCCAGGGAGCGGGAGCCGTGCTTGAGTTTTAAGTTCTCCGGGCTGTCGACGGCGTAGAGCGCGCCGTCGTTGATGAAGGCCACGCGGTCGGACAGCTTATCCGCCTCGTTCATATCGTGGGTGGTAAGGAGGACGGCGCAGCCGGCCCGGGCCCGCTCGCGGATGATGCGGCGTATGGCCTGGGCGGACACCGGGTCGAGGCCGTCGGTCGGCTCGTCTAAGAAGAGCACCTCGGGCTCGTTTATGAGGGCGCGGGCTATCATGAGCCGCTGGCGCATGCCTTTGGAGTAGGAGGTGACGCGGTCCTTCTTCCGGGCTAGGAGGTCGACTTGCTCAAGGAGGCCGTCTATATCCGGCTTCTTTACGCCGAAGAGCCGGGCGAAGAAGCGCAGGTTCTCCTCCGCCGACATCTGCTGGTACAGGTTCTTCTCCTCGAAGCTGACGCCCATGCGGGCGTGCACCGCCGGCGAATGCCCGCGCACGGGCATGCCCAGGATGTCGATGGCGCCGGCCTGCGGCACGAGCTGGCCTATGAGCATCTTGATGGTCGTCGACTTGCCCGCGCCGTTGGGGCCGAGGAAACCGAGCACCTCGCCGGGCGCCACCTGGAACGAGATGCCGCGTACGGCTTTCTTGTCGCCGTAGGCGTATTCTATAGAGTCTACCCGTATGGCCGCTTCCATATGCGTCTCCTTGTACTAATAGAATAGTACAATAGGAGTATCATACTGATCGTTATGTTTGTCAAGGAGCGGATGAGGAACGGCAGTAGACGCGGAAAATCCGCGCGGCGCGGCGGCCGATGCGTTATGATTAGGCGCTCAGGGCGATAGTAACGTTCGTTAAGGAGACGCGTATGCAATGTAAGCCTATCGGAGTCGTCGCGTTGTTCTTCGCGGCCTGCGCGATGGCCGTATCCGCTCAAACGCTTTCATTCGGCTTGGGCGACTCGGCCTTGGAAGCCAGCCTGAATCAGATCGGGGCCTCGGCCAAGCTGGACCTGCCCGGCTTTAGCGCCGAAGTTAGCCTGCAATGGGGCCTACCGCGCGCCGAGGTTCAGGCCGTCATCGCGCAGGGCTTCCAGCCGGCTGAGGTCTATCTCATAGCCGCGCTGGCCAAGATCTCGGGTAAGGCAGATCGGAAGAGCGTCGTGTAGGGAAAGAGTGTAGATCTCGGTGGTC
>CALKWG010000078.1 GCA_938004315.1 uncultured Spirochaetaceae bacterium | reverse complement strand
GCAAGCTCGTCAAGCGCGAGCAGTACCTGCACGCCTACCCGCACTGCTGGCGCTGCTCGAGCCCCCTCATCTACCGCGCCATCTCCAGCTGGTTCGTCAAGATCGAGCCGGTCAAGGAGAAGATGCTCGCCGCCAACCGCCAGGTCTATTGGATGCCCGGCCATATCCGCGACGGCCGCTTCGGCAAGTGGCTGGAGAACGCCCGCGACTGGTCCATCAGCCGCAATCGCTACTGGGGCAACCCCCTGCCCATCTGGAAGTGCGACGCGTGCGGCAAGACGCATTGCCTCGAATCCCGCGACGAGCTTCAAAAGCTGTCGGGGCAGCGGCCGGCGGACCTCCATAAGCACTTCGTCGATACCATAAGCTGGGCCTGCGATCAGGACGGCTGCGGCGGGACCATGCGACGCATCCCCGAGGTGCTCGACTGCTGGTTCGAGTCCGGCTCCATGCCCTACGCCCAAGTGCACTACCCGTTCAAGAACAAAAAACATTTCGAGGAGCACTTCCCCGCCGACTTCATCTGCGAAGGCCTGGACCAGACCCGCGGCTGGTTCTACACCTTGACCGTGCTCGCCGCCGCGCTGTTCGACAAGCCCGCCTTCAAGGCCTGCGTCGTAAACGGCCTCGTCTTAGCTGAGGACGGCAAGAAGATGAGCAAGAGCCTGCGCAACTACACCGACCCCATGAAGGTCATGGAGCAGTTCGGAGCCGACGCCCTGCGCATCTTCCTCATGCGCTCGCCGGTCACGCGGGCCGACGACCTGTGCTACTCGGACGACGGCGTCAAGGAAGTGCTCAAGGGTATTCTCCTGCCCCTGTGGAGCGCCTACGGCTTCTTCGTCACCTACGCCAACATCGACGGCGTCGACGCCGGCGAGGCCTCGCCGAACGCGGCCAACCCCATGGACCGTTGGATACTCTCGGTCTGCGAGACCATGGTGCGCGACGTCGCCGCGGGCCTAGAGGCCTACGACATGCAGCGCGCCATCGACCCGGTGGTAGACTTCATCGACGCGCTTAACAACTGGTACATCCGCCGCTCGCGCCGACGCTTCTGGCGCTCGGAGAACGACGGCGACAAGGTAGAGGCCTACGCGGTCCTTTACCGCGTCCTGAAGCGCCTGGCCCTGGCCTTGGCGCCGGTCGCTCCCTTCGTCACCGACGCGATCTGGATGAACCTGCGCCGCGAGGGCGAGCCAGAAAGCGTACACCTGGCCGCCTATCCGGAGTACGACGAGGCCTACCGCGACGAGAGCTTGGAATGGAAGATGGCCGCCGTGCGCAAGGCGGTGAGCATGGGCCGCGCCCTGCGCTACCAGCACGAGCTTAAGATCCGACAGCCTTTGGCCTCGGTCCAGCTCGTGACGCGCGACCAGCGCGAGCGCGCGGTGCTCATGGAGATGGAGGACATCGTCCGCGACGAGCTCAACGTCAAGGAGGTGATCTTCCGCGACGACGAGGAGGAGCTGGTCCATTATTCGGCCAAGGCCAACTTCCGCGTCCTGGGCAAGGAGCTGGGCAAGGATATGAAGGAAGGCGCCGCCGCCATCGAGCGCCTCGGCGCCCATCAGATCGCCGGGCTCCTAGACGGCTCGGCCCTGGTCATCGAGGTGGCCGGCCGCTCCGTAGAGATCACCAAGGACAAGGTCGACATCCGCCGCGAGGAGCGCGAGGGGCTTAGGGTGCTGAACGAGGGGAGCCTCACCGTAGCCTTGGACGCCGAGGTGACGCAGGAGCTCTTGGACGAAGGCAACGTGCGCGACCTCGTGCGCGGCATTCAGACCCTGCGCAAGGACAGCGGCCTGTCGGTCACCGATCGCATAGCCCTGAAGATCCATGGTAGCGAAGCCCTCAAGCGGGCCTTCGAAGCCCATGCCGAGTTCATAGCCTCGGAGACCCTAGCCGCCTCCGTCTCCTGGGAGAGAACCGAAGATATGACGACGGTTGAGGCCGGCGACGAGAGCTGGCTGACGGCGCTCCGCAAGGCTTAACGGCGAAACGCCGAGCCGTATAGCAGACGACTAAGCCGCCCTCCGGGGCGGCTTTTTTACTTTTACGCCCTCATTTGCCCCATATGGCCATCCGTGGTACAATAGTATCCTATGGTAGAAACGAACATCCATGCTTCGCCCCGAACCCTCATGGAGGTAGTCTATGAAGTTTAAAACCCTCGCGGCGCCGGCCATCGTGCTCGCGCTCCTCGTCTCCGGCTGCGCGTCCAAGCCGCCGGCCGTGGACGAGCCGATAGAGCCGGCCGTCGTCGAACCGGTCATACAGGCGCCGACCGTAACGAAGGCGGAAGCAGACGAGCTTCACGCCAAGGTCCTGGCCGCGCGCAAGGAGGCCTTCGACCTGGGCGCCAAGGAGCGCTTCGCCGATGACTACGCCGCGGCCGAGACCCGCTACCTAAGCGGCAAGGCTGCCTTGGATGAATCCAAGCTGCCCGAGGCCAAGGCCGAGCTCGAGGCCGCCCTGCCGCTCTTCACCTCCCTGGCCGACCGCGCCGCGCTCGCCTCCGCCCAAGAAAAGCGCGGGGTAAGCGACGAGGCCAAGCGACGAGCCCAATCCGCCGGCGCCGAGGCCCGTTCCCCGGAGGCTTTCGCCCGCGCCGAGGCCCTGGCCGCCGAGGCCGACGCCGCCCTGGCCGCCGGCGACGCCCGCAAGGCGCTCGCTCTCTACGCCGACGCGGCCTACGCCTATGACGCCGCCGAGAAGCGCAGCCGCGCCGTCGTCGTCAAGGACAGCGTGGACGAGCTCGGCTTCGCCGGCTCGGACGCCGGCAACTACGCCATAGCCGAACAGAAGCTCGCCGCCGTAAACGAGCTCATCGCCGACAAGCCGGCCGACGCCAACGACGCCGCCGCCGAATCGCTCCTGCGCTTCAACCTCGTACTGCGCCGCGGGTGGGAGCTCGGCGCGGGAGCCAGACGCGACGCGGCCGCCGCCTATAAGAAGGACGCGGACGCCATCAAGGCGGCCGTCGCCGTCCGCGACGACTATACCCGCGCCGAGGCGCGTTGGAATTTGGCCGCCACGGCCTACGCGGCCGAGAATTACGAAGCCGCGACCGCCATGTACGCCGAGGCCGAGGAGCTCTTCAAGCTGGCCTACGAGCTGGCCGCCGATAAGCGGGCCGCGGCCGAACGGGCCATACAGGCCGCGACGGAGCGGGCCGCGCGCGCCGAGGCGGTCGCGCGCGAGGGCGATCAGATCATCGGCGAGCCGGGCAGCGTCCCGCAGGGCGAGTAAGGAGGCCGGCAAATGAAACGCATACTACTGTGCATGGGCTTCGCGCTTATCGCCTTAAGCCTGGCCTTCGGGCAGAGCCTGCAAGACAATTCGTACTTCCAAGAGAGCCTGCGGCTCAAGGCCATGGCCGCCGAGGCCTTCGACGAGGGCGACTACGACGCGGCCGCCGACTACGCGGCCCAGGCCCAGGAATACGCCGCGCTCTCCGACGAGTACGTGGCCAAGATGATCGAGCTCAAGGCGGCCCAGGACGCCGTGGACGCCGCCGGGGCCCGCTACGACTGGGCCATCGGCATCAACGCCGAGCGCCGCTACCCCGAGGCCTTCGCGGCCGCCGGCGGCTCGCTGGCGGAGGCCAGGGCCGCGCTGGCCGCCGAGGAATTCGTCACCGCCCGGACCAAGGCCTTCGAGACCCTGGAGTTCCTCGCCGGGCTCCGCGAGATCACGCCGCTACCCGCCGCCTTCGTGGTGCGCATGATACCCGGCCGCGAGGACTGCCTGTGGCGCATAGCCGAGCTACCCTTCGTATATAACGACCCTTGGCAGTGGCGGGCCCTGTATCGCGAGAATAAGGCCGCCTTCCCCGACCCGAACAACCCCGACTGGATAGAGCCGGGCATGGTCCTGCGTATCCCGTCGATCGCCGGCGAATACCGCGAGGGTACCTGGCTCGAGGGGCTTGAGTACCCGGCGTTTGAGAAAAAGTAAGCGGACGATAACTGAACGCGCCTTGGGGCGTTAAAAAAAACGAAGGCGGCGCCGAACGGCGCCGCCTTTTCATTTTCCGTCGCGCCCTCGTCGGCCGGGCCGCCGGCGTCGGCCGCGCGGCCCGGTCGCGGGGGCCGACGAGGTCCGAGCGGGCCGGCCCCTAGAACGAGGCCTGTTGGTAGAAGGCCTTGAGCGCGGCGATCATATAGTCGTGGTCGTAGGCGCCGGCGGTCTCGCGGGCGGCGTGCATGGCCAGCATGGGCACGCCCACGTCGACCGTGCGCATCCCCAAGAGCGCGGCGTTCACCGGCCCTATGGTGGAGCCGGGCATGAGGTCGGCGCGCATGCGGAAGCGCTGGCAGGGCACGCCGGCCAGGGCGCACCAGGAGCGGAAGGCGGCCTCGGAGAGCGCGTCGGTGGCGTAGCGCACGTTGGCGTTCGCCTTGACCGCCGGGCCCTTGTTCATGAGCGGGGCGTAGTCCTCGTCGAAGCGATCGGCGTAGGACGGGTGCCATCCCTGGGCCCCGTCCACCGAGACGCAGAACGAGCGCGCCGCGGCGCGCTGCTCGGCCTCGGGGCCGACGGAGCCGCGGGCGGCGGCTATCCTGGCCATGACGCCGCTAAGGAAACTAGAATCGGCGCCGCGCGGCGTGCCCGAGCCTATCTCCTCGTTATCGAAGAGCGCGGCCAGCTGGGTGGCCGGACCGGGGCGCGAGGCGCAGAAGGCGCTTAAGATGGCGTGGCAGCCCTCCAGGTTATCGATGCGCGGCGCGGTGATGAACTCGCCGTCGTCGCCCCAGATCAGGGCGGCGCCGGCGTCGACGAACGAGAGCTCCGCCGACAGGATGTCCTCGGCCGCGACGCCGAGCTCCTTGGCGGCCAGGCGCAGGGCCCAGGAGGGGCCGGCGGTATCGCCGTCCTTGCGGCTCCCGACCAGGGGCATGAGGGCGCTCTGCATGGGATACTCCACGCCCTTATTGACCTCGCGGTTGAAGTGTATGGCGAGGTTCGGGATGACGGCCACCGGGCGCGCGGCGTTCAAGAGGCGCACGGCGGGCCTGCCGTCGGCGCCGCGCACGGCGACGCGCCCGGCGACGCTCAGGGGCCGGTCCAGCCAGGTCGCGTGGATGGGGCCGCCGTAGGCCTCCACAGCGGCGCGCTCCAGGCCCCGGCCGACGACGGCCTTCTCGTAGCGTATGCGCAGGGCCGGCGAGTCGACGTGGGCCCCGGCGACGGCGAAGCCGCCCTCGGCCGGCTCGGCGCTCCCGACCCGGAAGGCGATAAGGGAGGCGTCGTCGCGTATGAGGTAATAGGCTGCGCCGGGCTCAAGGCTCCAGCGCGCGCGCTCGTCCAAGCGGACGGCGCCTACGGCCGAGAGCATGGCGGCGGCGGCGTCCACGGCATGGAAGGGGCTCGGAGACGCGTCGATATAGTCGCAGAGGGCCTTGGCGGTCTGTGCGGGCATGGGGGCTCCTTGGCGGGTTTGAAGTCGGGCTAGGGCGCGTCGGCGCGGACGGCCGGGAAGGCCCGCGCCAGTATAGCACGGCGGCGTCGGTTTTCGAAGTAGGCGCGCACGAGCTCCGCCCTGGCCTCGGCCAAGGCGGCGGCCGCTGCCCCGCCCCCGGATCGCTCAGCTATGAGCTCGTCTAAGGCCTCGTCCAGGCCTAAGCCACGGTCGCGCACCAGATGCCGCACGCGCAGGAGCAGGGCCAGGTCGGCCTCGGTCCACTCGCGGCGGCCGAAGGCCGAGCGCGCCGGCGACAAGAGCGGCAGGCGCCGCTCCCAGTAGCGCAGCACGTGCTCGCCGACGCCCAGGAGCGCCTCGACCTCCGCGGTGCCGTAGGGGGCCATCAGTCCTTATCCAGGTCCTCGTAGCGCTTGCGCGAGGCGCGGAGCTCGAGCTCCACCGGGATCATGGTATAGCCGAGCTCCGAGCGCAGCTTGTTCTTGAGGAACGATAGATAGGTATGCCCGACGGCCTCGGGCTTGGTGACGAAGAAGGCGAAGCGCACGGGGTTGACGCCGAGCTGGGTGGCGTAGCGGAACTTGAAGCGCCCCTTCGCGCTCATGGGCGGCGGGTTGGCGTCGATCCAGTCGCGCACGGCGCGGTTGAGCTTGCTCGTCTCTATGCGCTTGGTCAGCTGGGCGTGCACGGTGATCACCGTGGAAAGGAGCTTATCCACCCCCTCGCCCTCCTTGGCCGACAGGGGCAGGACCGGCGCGTAGGCCATCTGGCCGAAGAAGAACTGCAGCCGGTCGCGGGCCGCCTCGAAGGCGTTCTTGATGCTCGGCATGGCGTCCCATTTGTTCAGGGCGAAGACGACGCCGCGGCCCTTGTCGGTCGCCAGCTTCACGATCTTCTTATCCTGGTCCGACAGGCCTTCGACCGCGTCGATCATGAGCACGACGACGTCGGCGCGGTCCAGGGTCTTGACGGCGCGGTTGACCGAGTAGTACTCCACGTCCTCCACGACCTTGGCCTTGCGGCGCATGCCCGCGGTGTCGAGCACGGTGAACTCGCGCTTCTTCCAGTTGAAGCGGCCCTCGACCACGTCGCGCGTGGTGCCCGGCATGTCGCTGACGATGGAGCGCTCCTCGCCTAAGAGCCGGTTAAGCAGAGTAGACTTGCCCACGTTTGGCTTACCCATAATGGCCAGGCGTATGTCCTTATGCTCGGACTCCTCGGGCGCCGCCTTGGACCAATCCAGGCGCGAGACTACGAGCTCCTCGAGCTCGCCTATGTTGCGGCCGTGCTCGGCGCTGACGAAGACCACGTGCTTGTAGCCCCAGGAGGCGTGGCCCCAGGCCCGCGCGTCGCGCTCGGGGCCGTCGGCCTTGTTCACGACGAGGATCACCTTGTCGGCGTAGCGCCTGAGCTTGGCCGCGAACTCCTCGTCCTCGGGCGTGATATCCACCGCGTCCAGGATGAAGAGGACGAGGTCGGCTTCCTCGACGCGCTTCCAGCTCTTGGCGGCGACGCGCCTATCCATGTCGTCCTGCTCCAGCTTAAGGCCGCCGGTATCGACGAGCATGATGGGCAGGTCGGCGTAGGGGCTCTTCCAGAGGGCCTCGATGGGATCGCGCGTGACGCCCGGCGTGGGGTCGACGATGGCCTTGCGGCTATGGAGGAGGCGGTTAAAGAGGGTGGATTTGCCGACGTTAGGCCGGCCGGCCAAGGCGACCGTGGGAAGGCCCGTCCAGCGTTCCTGGCCGAGCCTCGGCTCGGCGGCGACGGCCTCGTCGCCCTCGGCGGACTCGGGCGCTATCTCCCGCGCTTGGAGCGATGCATGCGTCTTCTTCATAGATATTCCTTTTGTCGTTCGCTTCGCAACGGAAGGTCCCGCCTCCGAACGTCGCCGGCGAGGGCGTCAGTCTTCGGCGGGGATCACGCCGGACAGGCGCTCCTTGAGCAGGGCCGCCGCCGCCGCGGCGCTTCCGAGCTTCAGGACCTCCTCGGCCAGGGCGCGGGCACCTTCGTAGCTCAGGGCGCGGATGACGTCCTTCACCGCCGGGATGGAGGCCGCGGACATGCTGAACTCGTCCAGGCCTAAGCCCAAGAGGAGCGCGGCGGCGTAGGGGTCCGAGGCCATCTCGCCGCACATGGACACGACCGAGCCTTGGGCGTGGCCCATATCGATCACGGCCTTAACCAGGCGCAGCACGCCGGGATGGAAGGGCTCGTACAGGTAGGCGACCCGTTCGTTGCCGCGATCGACCGCCAAAGTATACTGTATAAGGTCGTTCGTGCCTATCGAGAGGAAGTCGACCTTGGCCGCCAGGACGTCGGCTATCATGGCCGCGCTCGGCACTTCGATCATGATGCCGACCGGGATGTCCTCGCGGTAGGCCTGCCCGCGGCGCCGGCATTCGGCTTTAGCTTCGTCTAAAGCCGCCAGGGCGGCATCCAGCTCCTCGGGGCCGGAGATCATGGGGTACATGATGCGCGCGTCGCCGAAGGCGCTGGCCCGGAGTATGGCCCGTAGCTGGGTCTGGAAGAGCTCCCGGTCGGACAGGCAATAGCGTATGGCCCGCCAGCCTAAGAGCGGGTTCTTCTCGTCCCCCATCACCAGCTCCGGCACGACCTTGTCGCCGCCCACGTCGAGCGTGCGTATGGTCACCGGCCGGGAGCCCATGGCCTCGAGGACGCGGCGGTAGGACAGATACTGGGCTTCCTCGCTCGGGGCCCGCCCCGGCTGCAGGAAGAGAAACTCCGAACGGAACAGGCCCACGCCGGCGGCGCCGTAGCGCAGCGCCGCCTCGGTCTCCTCGGGCACTTCGATGTTCGCCTTAAGGAGGCGCTCGACCCCGTCGGTCGTCTTAGCCGGGAGGGCCGCTAGCTTCTCAAGGCCGACGCGGCGCTCCAAAGTCCGCGCGCGCACGCGCTCGTATCGGGCCGTGGTCTCGGCGTCGGGCTCGACGATCACCTCGCCGGTGTTGCCGTCTACGACGATGAGCTCCCCGCTGGCGACGCTCCTCGTGAGGGATCCCAGGCCGAGCACCGCGGGGATCTCGAACGCCCGCGCCAGTATGGCCGTGTGGCTGGTCTTGCCGCCGGTATCGACGGCTAAGGCCTTCACGCGCTCGCGGTTCATGGCGATCATGTCCGACGGTAGGAGGTTACGGGCCACCAGGACCACGTCGCGCTCGATGTCGGCTAGGGAGAAGCGCTCTTTCTGCATGAGATGGTTAAGGATGCGATGGGTAACGTCGTGCACGTCGGCGCTGCGCTCCTGAAGGAGCGGGTCGCCTAGGCCCTCCAGGCGCTTCACCACGGTCTGGGAGTACTGATGGACGACCCATTCTATATTCTGCAACGACTCGCGGAGGCTGATCTCTATGGCGTCGAGGACCTCGGGGTCGTCGAGCATGAGGAGATGGGCGTCGAAGATGGCGCCGTGCTCGCTGCCCATCTCGTTCTTGGCCCGGTCGCGGAGGACGGTGATGTCCGTCCGGGCCCGCTCGATCGCGTCCACGAAGCGCTGCCACTCGGCGGCCACCGCGGACTCCTCGAGCCCGTAGCGGGGGATCGTCGGCTCCTCCTCGTCCATGAACACGAAGGCCGGCGCTACGGCGATGCCCGAGGATGACGCGATGCCCTTATACTTCCTCATCGTGCCGTTATGGTAGCTGAAAAGGGGTGCGCTGTCAAATAAAGCGTCGAAGGCGGCGCGGCGGAGGGGGCCGCGGCGCTTAGTTGAGCACCGTCATCGGGTTGATCGTCCGGCCGTGGCGGCTGACGGTAAAATGCAGGTGCGGCCCGGTGCTATAGCCGGTATTGCCGACGCGGCCTATGACCGATTGCTGCGTGACGCGCTGGCCCGCGCGGACCGAGGTCGACGAGAGGTGGGCGTACAGCGTCGTATAGCCCGAATGGTGGTTGATGACGACGTAGTTGCCCGAGACCGTGTTGAAGCCGACCGAGGAGACGACGCCCTCCATGGCCGCGTAGATGGCCGTGCCGTGCGCCGCTCCTATGTCGATGCCGGTATGGAACGAACGCGAGCCGGTGAAGGGATCGTTACGCCAGCCGTACCAGCTCGTGATCCAACCGCGTATCGGCCACCTGAACAGGTCGCCGTTGATCTCGCGCAGCGCCAAGTTGGAGAGCCGCGCGTCGGGCAGGAAGAGCGCCACGCCTGGGCTCGGGTCGCCGTCGCCTAAGCCGTTCGCCTCGCGGATACGATCCTCGGAGATGTTATGGGCCTTGGCGATCGAGGCGACCGTATCGGACTGCCTGGGGTCGTAGAGTATGCCGTTCATGGACGGGATCTTCAGGAGCTTGCCTATGGATAAGGCTCGGGTGTTGGTTATGCGGTTGAAGGTGACGATGCTATCGACGCTGACGCCGTAGGCTTCGGCTATATGGGACACGGTATCGCCGCGCTTCACCTTATATACCGTGTAGAACAGCCCCTCGTCCGGCGGGGCCGATTCGAGCTGGAGTTCGATGCCGGATTCATCTCCCTGGGTAACGATGCCGGAGAAGTCGACGGCGCCCATGTTGGTCGGCTCATCCGGGGGGGGGGAGCCCGGCCCCGAGCCCAGGATGGAGAACGCCGCGACGAGGCAGAGGGCCGACCAATAGGCCCAGGACGGCTTGATAGCCGCCGCCGGCGCGTCGAGCCGTTCTATAGATCTCCTGCGCTTCGCCCTCATCCCCGATGCCATACGCCCCCGCTCGGGCCCCATTGTATACGCCCTTGCGCTAGTGGGGCAAGATAATTGTGTGGATCGACACGCCCAGCCGGGAGGCCAGCGCCTTCACCATGGCCTCGTCCACCTTGCCCCTGGGCAGCGGATGGGGGGGCGCATCTCCGATCAGGATGATCATACGCTCCTTAGCGGTCCATCGATAGCCGCTGAGCGCTTCATAAAGGGCCTCGTAGACCGCCTCCGGGATGTCGCGCCCGCCGCGCACCCTGATGGCGTGTACCGCCGCCATGAACGAGGCGACGCTCGAGGTGAACTCATGCCGCTTCACCACGTACTCTTCGAAGTAGTCCTTATAGAGCACGAGGCCCAACCTGAACGCCTTGAAACGTCCGATCTGCTCATTAAGGAGCGCGGGCAGGGCTTCTCGTACGGCGTCGATATCGTCCTGCATGGAATCGGTGGTATCCAGGCATATCACGAGCTCGAGCTCGGGCCCCGTCGCCGCGTCGAGTATGCGCTTAAGCGACGGCAGGATATCCTCGCGGCCGAGCGAGTACTCGACGACGCCGCCCGAGGCTTCGGCCAGGCCGGAGAAGGTACGCACGGTCTCGGGGATATAGATCGACAAATCAGGCTCGGGTTCCGTAGCCGGCGCCTCGGGGGTCGACTCGGGCGTCCGCGGCTCTTCGATCGCCTCCGGCTCCGGCGGCGCCGGCCGCTCGAAGGGCCGCTGCGTGACCGAGAGCGTGAAGGGGTTGTCAGCGAAGGCGCCGCGGTAGTCGCCGTACGGCAGAGCGAAGGCCCGAATATTGATGAAGGTGCCGTCGGCGATGAACTCGCGGCCGTTCCTCGCCCAGGGGTAGCCCCACACCGCGATCCAGGGGATGAAGATCCGGAAGGCCGAGCCGAACTGCGGGTCGGGCTCCGGGCTCGAGTCGATGAGCGAGTAGAGGCGGCTCTCGGGCTTGATGAAGGCGCCGTCGAGGAGGCGCGGCTCGTCGCCGTTATACGGATTCCAGGCCTCGGCGCGGTAGGCGTAGTTATCGGCCTTCCCGTTCGGATCCTTGGTGGTCTCGGTGAGGAGGACGCTGGCGATGCCCGGCTTGGCGCGTATGAACAGGTGATAGCCTTCGTCCCCGCGCTGCTCGACGCGAATGTCGTCCGGCCCCACGAAGAGCGGCGAGCCCTGAGCCCGCGGCTCGGCGAGGGCGAAGCATATAAGCATTGCGGCTGACAACGCGAGGCGTCGGCATTTTGTCGGCCGTGGGCATGCCTTCATACCTACTATGATCGGCCTCGGGAGCGTAGGGTATAAGTGGAAGCTACGGGCCGCCCTTAGGGGCCGCCGGCGGCCGCGGTCGCCGCCGATGCCGCCTGGAGCTCGGCGCGGTGGCCGCCCACCAAGGCCGAGAATGCCTCGGCGGAGAGCTCGGGCAGGGGCGCGGCGGCGCCGAAGCGCAGGGCCTGGGCGGCCGCGCGATAGGCGGCGTCGCGCCCGCGAGCCTCCAGCGCCGGGTCGGCCGCCATGGCCGCCCGCAGGGCGTCGCGCGCCGCGCGGGCCTCGCGCGCCCCGGACACCATGAGGAGGTCCGCCCCGGCTCGCAGGGCCGCGATCGCCGTAGCGGCGACGCCGCCCTGCGAGCCTAAGGCCGCCATCACAAGATCGTCGCTTAGGACGACTCCCTCGAAGCCCAGCTCGCCCTTGAGGAGGCCGATGGCCGCCGGCGACAAGGTGGCCGGCAGTCCGTCTCCGAAGAGCGCGACGGCGGCGTGGGACAGCATCACGGCGGCCGGCCTGGCCCTGAGCGCGATGCGGAAAGGGCTCAGGTAATAGTGCTCGAAATCCTCGGGGCCTTCGTCGATGAGGGGAAGCGCCTCGTGTGGATCGGCGCCCTTGTTACCGGGGAAATGCTTCAGGGTCGCGGCGAGCCCCGCGGCCTGGCTCGCCTCTACGAAGGCGTAGGCCAGCTCACCGGCGCGAATCGGGTCGTCCGACCAGGCCCTGCCGCCTAAGAACGCGCCGTTCCAAGGCAGGAGCGCCTCGCTTACCGGCGCCAGGTTCAGGCTTACGCCTAGGGCCGAGAGCTCGGCCGCGGCTATGCGACCGGCCAAGGCGGCGGCCCCGGCCCCTCCACGCCCAAGCTCCGCCGCGGCAGGCAGCCGCGTGAGCCCGCGTTTGAAGCGAAAGACGTCGCCGCCCTCGTGGTCGATGGCCACGAAGGGCGGGAGCGGCTGGGCGTGGGCTCCGCTCCGCAGGCCGGAGGTCAGCCCGCGCATGGCGTAAGGATCGTCGGGCACGTTGCGGCCGAACAGAATAAGCGCCCCAGGGCGGATGTCGGCCAGGAAAGCGCCGTACCAGGGGCTCATGGCGTCGCTGCCGTCGGCGCTGACCATAAGAAGGCGCCCGGCCAGCTCTGCCAGCCCATAGCCCTCGGCTATAGCCCTGGCCCGGGCTCGCAGCCCCTCGTCAACACCTCCGTCGAGCGCCGGGGGCAGCGACGCGTCCCCAGCCCGGGCGCCCGTCCCCTCGGGCTCCTCGACCGCCGACGCGGCGGGCATGACGGGCGCGGATGGCGCGCAGGAGGCCAGGAGCGCCGTCCCCATGGCGAGCGCGTATATGAAGCCGATCCTCTCGGCGCGTCGATTTCTCATAGGCATGGGCCTAGCATACCCGGGGCTCGGCTATCAAGCTCCCCGGAGCTCGGCGGCGCATATCTTTTGGTTGACAACTATAAAATTCCGGCTTTATCATCGAACGGAGTCAATACGCTACAGTTCTACTGTGCCGTAGGACAGCCGGCCCCGCCCGAGCGGCGCGGCGACGGCGTCCGAAATAAGCTTAAGGAGCACGTTCATGGCCTACACGACCGACCTCATCAGGAACGTGGCGCTCGCCGGCCACGGCAGTACCGGAAAGACGACCCTGTTCGAGCACATCCTGTTCACTGCCGGCGCCATAGCTAAGCCCGAGACGCTAGAGTCCGGCAAGACCGTCAGCGACTACAGCGAAGAAGAGATCGAGCGCAAGATATCCGTCCACGCCGCCTTGGCCCACGCGTCCTGGGGCGATAAGAAGCTGAATTTCATAGACACCCCCGGTTCGTCCGACTTCGTCGGCGACGTGATCCTGGCCCTGCGCGCCTGCGAATCCGCCCTGGTGACCGTAGACGCGCGCTCGGGCGTGCAGATCGAGACCATCAAGATTTGGCGCAACCTGGACGGCCGTAATAAGCCGCGCATGGCCTTCATCAACAAGCTCGACGAGGAGCGCGCCGGCTTCGCCTCGTCCGTGACCGACGTCAAGGACAAGTTCAAGGTCAACGCCGTAGCCGTGACCATACCGATGGGCGAAGGCGCCGCGTTCAAGGGCGTCATCGACGTCCTCAATCAGAAGGCCTATCCCCTACCCGCCGCCCATGACCAGAAGGAGGCCGCCGCGCCCGTGCCGGCCGAGTACGCTGACGCCGTCGCCGAGGCCCGCGCCGCCCTCTCCGAGGCGGCCGCCGACGGCGACGACGAGCTTATGGAGAAATACCTCTCCGAGGGCGAGCTTTCCCAGGACGAGATCGTCAAGGGCTTGGGGGAAGCCTTCGCCGAGAATCGCATCGTACCGGCCTTCGCCGGCGCGGCCCTAAAGAACTCCGGCGTGGCCGCCCTCGTCGAGTTCATCGCCGCCATCGCCCCCGATCCGAGCCACCTGGCTCCCGAGCCGCTACAGGGCTCCGACGACAGGCTCAAGGTCGACCCCGCCGCTCCTCTCGCGGGGCTCGTGATCAAGACCCAAATCGACCAGTTCTCGGGCAAGCTCTCCTTCGTCAAAGTGATCGGCGGCAAGCTCGGCACCGACGCCGACTACGTGAACGCCAGCGACGGCAAGAAGGAGCGCGCCTCCAAGCTCTATACCGCCGTCGGCAAGAAGCTCGACGAAATCAAGGAGCTCTACGCCGGCGATATCGGCATCGTAACCAAGAGCCCCTCGCTCAAGACCAACGACAGCCTCTGCGCCCCGGAAAAGGTCGTTAAATTCGTACCGCTCCGCCTACCGGCCCCGGTCCACGCCGTGGCCATCGCCGCCGCCTCTAAGAAGGAAGAAGACAAGCTCTCCGAACTCCTGCATAAGGCCGCGGAAGAGGACCTGACCTTCAGCGTCCGCTTCAACGGCGAGACCAAGGAGACGGTGATCGCCGGCATGGGCGAGCTCCATATCAACATGATCCTGGACAAGATCAAGCACGCCGCCAAGATCGCCGTGGAGACCCGCGTCCCGCGCGTGGCCTACCGCGAGACCATTACCAAGAAGGCCGGCGGCGAATACACCCACAAGAAACAGTCCGGCGGCCATGGCCAGTACGGCCGCGTCGTGCTCGACATCGAGCCCTTGGCCCGCGGCGAGGGCTACGGCTTCGAGAACAAGGTCTTCGGCGGCGCCGTCTCCAAGGGCTTCGTGCCCGGCATCGAGAAGGGCATCCACCAGGCCATGGAGGCGGGCATCGTAGCCGGCTACCCCGTGGTCGACGTGAAGTCCAACCTGATGGACGGCAAGGAGCACCCGGTGGACAGCTCCGAAATGGCCTTCAAGATCGCCGCCCGTGGCGCCTTCCGCGAGGCGTGCAAGAACGCCGGCGCTACCCTACTCGAGCCGGTCAACAGGCTCACCGTCTTCGTCGAGGACAAATACCTAGGCGACGTGATGTCCGACCTCTCGGGCCGGCGAGGCCGTATCTCCGGCCAGCAGCCCATAGGCGGCGGCATCGTGGAGATCAAGGCGGAGGTTCCGCACGCCGAGCTCCTCCGCTACTCCATCGACCTCAGGGCGATGACCAGCGGCACCGGCGGCTTCGAGGTGGAGTTCGACCACTACGCGCCCATATCCGGCAAGATCGCCGAAGAGGTGATCAAGGCCGCGGCGGCCTTCAGGACCCACGAGGAAGAAGAGGACTAGGCCCGGGGAAGGCCTCGCAGCCTTCCGATACGGCGAACGCCCCGCGCGGCATGCTTGC
>CALKWG010000077.1 GCA_938004315.1 uncultured Spirochaetaceae bacterium | reverse complement strand
AGCGGACGCGGCCGCGGGCTATGAGGTCGTCCAAGGCGCGGCGTACGTTGTTGATCGGTATGGAGAAGCCCAGCCCCACCGAGCCGCCGGTATTGCTGGCTATCCAGGTATTGATGCCGACGATCTCGCCGCGGATGTTAGCCAGGGCGCCGCCGGAGTTGCCGCGGTTGATGGCCGCGTCGGTCTGGATGAAGTCGTTGATGTTGCCCTGCGGGCCGCCGTCGCGGCCGATGGCGCTGACGATGCCGGTGGTCACGGAGGCCGACAGGCCGAAGGGGCTGCCTATGGCAACCGCCCAGTCGCCCACTTTCAGCGTGTCCGAGTTGCCGAGGACTGCGACGCGCAGCTCCTCTGAGCCGGCCTGGAAGGAGACCACGGCCAGGTCCTTACGCTCGTCGGCCCCGACGAGCTTGCCGTCGAACTCGCGGCCGTCGCTCAGCTTGACGGTGATGCTCGTGGCCCCGGCCACGACGTGCTGGTTCGTAAGGACGAAGGCGGTGCCGCCGTCCCGGCGCACGATGACGCCGGATCCCAGGCCCTCCTGCTGGAACTGCCGGGGCGCCTCGCGCTCCTCGGGAGCCTGTTCGGGGTTGCCGAAGAAGAAGCGCCAGGGGAAATCCTGGCTCTGCGGCACGGCGCTCGTCCCGACGACGCGGAGCTCGACCACCGAGGGGAGCACGGTCTCGGCCACGTAATTAAAGGCCGTCTGCAGCGCCGTCGCGTGCTCTATGGCCTCCTGGACGCCCGGCGCCGGCGGCGCCGATTGGGCGTACGAGAAGGCGCCGCCGGCGGCGGCGTTACCCGGCGCGCGGCCGCCGGCGAAGACGGCGAAAGCCGCCACGAAGCCGATCATGATGCCTATGAGCACGAGGTTCACGAGGAACACGCGCTTAGAAAACAGGGATCTGGTTATGGACATAGCTCGCTCCTTGATGCGGCGCCGACGGCCCGCGGCCGGCGCGCGTCGCGCGGTTCAAAATTGTCTAGCGTCCAATATAACGATTTATCGATGCGTCGGTTACCGCAGGGGCGGCGTTTACCAGCGGGTCAGGACCTCGATGCCGACCTCGGTGACGGCGACCGTATGCTCGAAATGGGCCGAATACGATCCGTCGCGGGTCACCACGGTCCAACCGTCGTCCAGCTCCTCGATGGCGTCGCCCCCGGCGTTGATCATGGGCTCTATGGCCAGCACCATGCCCGGCACGAGGCGGGGATTGGGGCCCGAGCTCACGTAGTTGGGCACCTGCGGGTCTTCGTGCACGCCGAAGCCGACGCCGTGGCCGCAGTACGGGCGCACGACCCCGAAGCCGTTAGCCTTGGCGTGGCTGAACACCGCCCTGGATATGTCATGGACGCGGCCGCCGACCTTCATTGCCGCTATCGCGCGCTCGAGGCATTCTTGGGTCACCTTCACCAGCCGCTCCGTCTCCGGCGCGACCGGCGGCAAGGGTACGCTGAAGGCGGCGTCGCTGAAGTAGCCGCCCAAGTTGATGCCGCAGTCTATGCCGACGAGGTCGCCGGGCTTTAAGACGCGCTTGCCGGGTATGCCGTGTATCACTTCCTCGTTGACCGAGATGCAGAGCGCGGCGGGAAAATCGTAGTAACCTTTAAAGGCCGGGAGGGCGCCGGCTTTCTCGATAAAGGCCTCGGCATCGGCGTTGAGCTCCGCCGTGCTGACGCCTACGACGACCCGGGGGCGGAGGAAGGCGTAGAGTTCGGATAGGAGCAGGCACGAAGCCCGTATACCGGCTAATTGCTCGGCGTTCTTCAATTTCAACATAGGATGAAAACCTTTCTTAGGGCGGATACGGCCGCGGGCTCGCGAAGGCCCGCTAGGACGGGCGACGCGCTCGCGTCGCGGCGGGCCTTGGGTTCGCGGGCCTAAAGATAGCCTCTAGGGGCTCGCGGCATCAAGCGCAAGGAGGCCGCGCGCGGCGCCGGGGGCGGCTGGATCCAAGGATAAGGCGGCCATGAAGGCCGCGCGGGCCTTGGCCGCTTCGCGCGCGGCGCGCCACGACTCGCCTTCGCGGACTAAGCTACGCGCCTTGCTGGCGGCGTCCGGCGCGGCGGCTACGGCCGCGGCGTAGCGTCCCGCGGCCTGCGCATGCCGCCCGAGCCCGGTTAGGGCTAGGGCTGCGCCTAATGCCGCCGCATAGGCGTCCTCGGGCGCGGTCGGGCCGTCGAAGCGCTCGAGCGCCGCCGCGTAGCCGCCGCCGGCCAGCTCGTCGATCGCGTCCCAGAACCAAGCCCGCGGCAGGGAGCTCGCCAGAGCGCGCGAGGAGGCGCGTAGGGAGCGATAGTCCGCCCACAGCCGACCGGAGGCGAAGACGGCCAAGGCCTGATCGACCACGGCGGCCCGCGCCGGATGCGCGGCCAGCGCGGCCAGGCTAATGGCCCGCGCCCTCGTCGGCTCGAGCGAAGCCCGCAGTCCCAGCGCGGCCGCCGCGAGCCCCTCGTCCCGTTCCGCGCCTAAGGCATCCATGGCTTCCAAGGCGGCGGTCGCGTCGCGCACCCTACCCCGCCGCGCTAAGAAGAATGCGTATTCAAGCCGGGCCTCGGGCGAGCCGCCGAAAATCGCGAGGAGCCGCTCATAGGCGCGCGCTACAGGGTCCGGCCCGGCGGGTAAGAGGAGTTCGGCAGGGGGACGAGGGGCGACCGCGGCGCCTCGCGCGCTCGCCGACGCTAGGGCGCCGGCCCTCGTTTCATAGGCGGCCAGTCGGCCTAAGGCGGCATAGGTACGCCAGCTATACTCCGGGTGGATCGCGGCGAGGAGCTCATAGGCGGCGAGCGCATCTTCGTAGCGGCCGGCTCGATAGGCCGCCGATGCGACGAGCTCGAGGGCCGCCGGATCGTCCCGATAGGACTCGGCGTCTAAGTCGGCTAAATACTCGAAGAGCCCTACGTCCCAGAGGAGCTCCAAAGGCAGCGAGGCGCCGGCCGCCAAGCCAGCGCGAGCCAGCTCGCGGGCGGCTGACGGCATGCCGCGTCGCATAGCCGATAGGGCGCCCTGCACGAAAAAGGAGGGGTCGCCGACGGCGTCCGCCACCCGGGCGTAGGCCGCCGGTTCGATAGGAGGCTCGACGCCGGCCGCCGGTGCGCTCGCTATGAGCTCGGCGTAGTGCAACGGGAAATCGGCCGGAGGCCCGGCCGCGGCGAGCGCCCCTGATGCGTCGGCGTAGCGACCGGCGCGCATGAAGGCGTCGAAGGCCGCTAGGAGCACCGTCTGGCTGAGGGCGCCGCCGTCCATGATCGCGCGCGCGACCTCGGCATAGAGCGAAGCGTCGCGTTCGGAGGCCCGCTTTAAGAGCCTCAGCCTATCGCTCGACGACGAGGCTAGGCCCGCCGCCGTCATGAAGAGCTCGGGGCCGGCGCTCGGCGCGCCTGCATCGATCACGGCGAAGAGGGCGTTTAAGGAGGGCGCGGGGCGCCTGGCGCACGATAGAAGGCCGGCGCCGAGGGCGCAGGCGGCCGCGAGCGCGGCCGGGAGGGCTAAGGCTCTGCGCGCCGCCGCCCGGGAACCGGGCTTTAGCGAGCGCCGAGCTCTTTCCATACGGCGTCCAATACGCCGTTGATAAATCGGTACGAGTCCTCGGCGCCGTATTCCTTGGCTATCTCGATGGCCTCGTCGATAGTGATCTGGGCCGGGATATCCCGCTGGGCCAGCAGCGAGTAGACCGAGACGCGCAGGATGGCTAAGTCGACCTTTTTTAAGCGTTCGAAGGCCCAGTGCTCCAGGTGGCGCTTAATGAGATCGTCGACCTCGGGCAGGCGCTCCAAAGTCCCGGCGACCATGAGGCCGGCGAAGGCCTTGAGCTCCTCGTCGGCCGCCGCGGCCGACTCTTCGGAGAGCCAGGAAAAGGATAAGAGCTCGCCCTGCGGCACGCCCGAGGCGTCCCAGGCGTAGAGAGCCTGGAAAGCCAAGATGCGGGCCTTGCGTCGCGAAGCCATTAGGGGCGCCCCGTGATCCTGACCTCGGCCTGCTTGCGCAGCTGATCGCGCAGCTCCGAGAAGGTCTTGGCGATGAACTCCTGTTGGCGCTGGCTGGCGATCTCTTGCGCCAGGGCAGCCTGCACCGTGAGGGTCTTGCCGGGCTGGATGGGATCGGATAGCTCCAGCTGCTTCTGCGGGAAGGTCTCGAACTTGCGGGCGATGAACCATCCGGCCTGGGTCTGGAATGGCGCGGTGTTCGTGCCGTCGCGCAGGGCGAAGATCATGTCGAACTGCTCGCGGCCGATGCCGAACTGCCCCATGATCTGGATGCCCTCGGGCGTCCTGGGTACGAGAAGATCGCGGGAGGCGCCGTAGGTCAGATCGGCTGCCTTGAGCCGTACCGAGTCGAAGCTCTCGCCATTGGCGAGGCGGTCCTGGATGGCGCGTATGGTCTGGGCGCCCTTATCACGCTCGGCCTGGGTATCGGCCTGGAAGGGATAGTAGACTAAGGCTATGCGGGCCGACTCGGGCTGGACGAGCTGCGCTTTTAGGAGCTCGTAGTTTCTCAGGATCTCCTGGGGCGTGACGGGGGGTATGGCGCGGATCTCATTGGCTTTGGCCGTTTGGAGCCATTTTTGCTGAAGGATCTGCTTCCTAATCAAGGTGCGATAATCGGCCAAGGCGACGCCCTGGGACGTTAGGTACTGCTCGAATTGGGCGTCGGTGACGTTCTGCCCGAGCTGAGAGCGCACCTGGGCTATCATGGCGTTCACTTCGGCGTCGGTGGTCCTGATGCCGTCGCGCTCGCACATCTGGGCGAAGAGGAGGTCGTCGATGATATCGTCGAGAAAGGCCTTGCGCTCCTCGGCGCTGAGCGCGCGGCCGCGCATCTTCTCTACCTTGGCGACGTCGTCCCTAAATTGCCGCTCGGAGATGATCTCGGTCTTCGTGAGGCGCACGGTCGCCATAGGCGTCGTAAGGCCTTGGGCGAAGAGGGGCGCGACGAGGGCCGCGCAGGCAAGGAGGGCCAGGATGCGCTGTTTCATAGTAAAACTCCATTAAGGCTCGTATGCAAAGCGGCCTCGCGCGCCTTAGGCGCCGCTTTTAAGGCCGATTCAGTACCGTAAACAAGCTCGGGCGCCTTAGGTTAAATCAAAACCAGCTCTTGGGCAAGGCGAGGGCCGGCTAGCGCGCCTAGGCTCCCTTAAGCCTGGCCACCGCCAGGCGCTTATCCAAGACCGAGAGCCCGGGGAGCTTGGGCTTCAAGGCGCGGGCGCGCCGTAGGTACTCGGCTGCGCGCTCGGCCTCGCCTAGGCGTATAGCCAGCTCGGCGGCGCGGCGCAGGAACTGCGCATCGTTATCCGCGCCGCTACGGCAGGCCAAGGCGTCGTCCAGGAGCGAAAGCTCGCCGGCGGGCTCCATGCAGCGCCCCAGCTCCTCGAGCACCAGGCGCTTAAAGCGCGCCAGCACCACCTCGTAGAAGTAGCCGAAGCCGGGGAGGCGCTGCTCCATGGCGATGAGCTTCTTCATCACCCGATAGGCATCGTCGTAGCGCTGCCTGGCTATGTACTCCTCGGCGATGCAGAACTCGGCGTCCATGGCCTCCGGCCGCTCGAAGAAGCGCTCGAGGCGCCCGTCGTCGCGCTCGCGTATGCGCTCGTAGAGAGAGAGGGCCTCGTCCTCGAGGCCATGGAGGAGATCGTAGAACACCAGCTTGGCCACGTACTCGGGGCTCTCGTCGAGGCGCTCGACCAGCCAGCTGTGATAGTCGAAGGCCCCGGGGCCTTCCTTACGGACGACGCGGAGGCGGCCGCGATCGTATTCGCGCCTGGTTTCGGGGTCGGAGAGGACGCGATAGGCTTCGATGAGGGCGCGCATGCCCTCTTCCTGCCCCGCGGCTAGGTCGGGATGCTTGGCCTTGGCGCGCCTTCGGAACGCGCTCTTGATTTCCTTAGGGCTGGCCTCGGGGTGTACGCCGAGCGCCCCGTAATGATCCTGCATCATCGCGGCGCCGATCTTGCGTACTTCCGCTCATAGCGAGCGAGGGTTTCGCAGAACGCGACGGCGTCGGGCGAGCGCATGAGCTCGGCTACGCACGCGGGCGCGTCGATGACGAGGGCCAGGGCCTTGAGGGCGGCGAGGTGTACGGATGCGTGACTTTGGTCACTTAAGACCATAAAAACCAGCTCGACCTTGGCCGTCGACGCGCTGTCCCCGGCGGCGAAAGCGACGCCGCCGGGCACGAGGGCCGCGGCGCCGTAGAGCGCCTGGGGCAAGGCGAGCTTGGCGTGCGGTAGGGCCAGGCCCGGCCGGATGGCCGTCGACGACAGCGCCTCGCGGCGCTCCAGGGCGGCGACGGCCTCCCCCGCCGGGAAACGCGCCTCGCCGGCGGCCGCGAGACTCACGAGGCGCTCGAAGAGCGAGCGCCTATCGCTGAAGGTCTCGCCGACGATGATCCGTCCGGGACTGAAAAGCTCGGAAAGCACGTCGGGCCGCGACTACGGTCTTAGTTGCCGCTGGAGGAAGGCAGGGGGCTCTGCTCGGGCGCGCCGAGCGTCGGCTCGTTGCCCGGGAGGGTACCCGGCGCCTGGGATTCGGCGTTCCACCACTCGCTGCCTTGGCGTTCCTGGGCGCGGGCGGCGGCCTCGACGTCGCCGAGCGAATCGCCGCGGTTGATCAGGGCCAGGCTGAAGGCGATGACGAAGAAGAGCCCGCCTAGCACATAGGTGAATTTCACCACGACGTTAGAGGAACGGGAACCGAAGGCGGCGCTGCCGGCGCCGGCGAAGATGCCGCCGAGGCCCTCGCCCTCCTGATCCTGGATGACCACCATGAAAATTAACAAGGCGCATACGATGGCGAAAAGTACGAGGAGGACGATAGCGAAAAATCCCATGGTATTTACTCCGAGCTTCAATCTAGTAAACGCGCCGGGGCGCGAGGCGCCGGGGCGTAAAGTTCCGGGGGATAATACCCGGAACGGCGCGCCCTGCGCAAGGGCCTCCATAAGGCGCGGCGTCCCGCCTGAAGCCGCGGGCGGCGGCCTCGGACGGGCGGGCGCGGGCGACTATGCCCCGAACTTCACGATGGGGACGAAGCTGTCGGCCTTGAGCGAGGCGCCGCCGACCAGGGCCCCGTCGATGTTCGGCTTGGCCATGAGCTCGGCGGCGTTCTCCGGCTTCACCGAGCCGCCGTACTGTATGACCATGGCCTTGGCCGCCGCCTCGCCGTAGAGGGCGGCGAGCACGGTCCGGATATAGGCGTGCACGGCGTCGGCGTCCTCGGGCGTGGCGGTCTTGCCCGTGCCGATGGCCCAGACCGGCTCGTAGGCTATGACGACCTTCTTAAGCTCCTCGGCGCCCACGCCCTTCAGGCCTTCGCGGACCTGGGTACCCACGACCGCCTCGAGCTTGCCGGCCTCGCGCTCGGCCAGGGTCTCGCCCACGCAGAGGATGGGCTCAAGGCCGTGC
Organism: uncultured Spirochaetaceae bacterium; assembly: GCA_938004315.1. Classification (GTDB taxonomy): domain Bacteria; phylum Spirochaetota; class Spirochaetia; order Treponematales; family UBA12059; genus DAIPLR01. The sequence continues at coordinate 12,949 of CALKWG010000077.1, read as the reverse complement.
TCGAGCGCTAGGAGGAGCTTACGGTTGATGAGCTCGTCGGTCTCGAAGTACGAGTGGCGGCGCTCGGAATGCCCCAGGATCACGGCCTTGACGCCCAGGTCCTTGAGCATGAGGGGGGAAACTTCGCCGGTGTGCGCGCCCTGGTTCTCCGGGCCCATGTTCTGAGCGCCCAGGATGAGGCCGCTGCCTTTGATCGCCTCGGCCACGGCCGAGAGGGCGGTAAAAGCCGGGGCTACCATCACCTTGCGGTCCGTCCCCTTGAGCGCCGCGGCGAGCTCCATGGCCAGGGCCACGGACTCGGCGACGGTCTTATGCATCTTCCAATTGCCGGCGATATAGTACTGCTTCATCATGGCCTTCCTTACTTACAGACTTCGATGCCGGGGAGCTTCTTGCCCTCGAGGAGCTCGAGGGAAGCGCCGCCGCCGGTGGAGACATGGCTCATCTTCTCGGCCAAGCCGAACTTGTTGACGGCGGCCACCGAGTCGCCGCCGCCGACCACGGTAACGGCGCCGCGGCCCGTCGCCTCGGCCACGAGCTTAGCCACCTCGCCGGTGCCCTTGGCGAAGGCTTCGAACTCGAAGACGCCGACGGGGCCGTTCCAGACGATGCTCTTGGCGCCCGACAGGATCTCGCGGTACAAAGCCACGGTCTTGGGGCCGACGTCCAGGCCCATGAGGTTCTCAGGCAGCTCCGCGGCGTCGACCGCCACGGGGCGGGCGGCCGCGTCGAAGGCCTCGGCGCCCACGTGGTCGACCGGCAGGACGATGCGCACGCCCTTCTCGGCGGCGGCCGCGAGCACCTTCTTGGCGACGTCCAGCTGGTCGTCCTCTACGAGGGATTTGCCTACGGCCTTGCCCTGGGCCTTGAGGAAGGTGAAGGCCATGCCGCCGCCGATGACCAGGGCGGAGGCGTTCTTGAGGAGGCTCTCGAGCACGGCAATCTTGGAGCTGACCTTGGCGCCGCCGATGATGGCCACCATGGGCTTAGGCGGGTTCGTGACCATGGGCTCCAGGTAAGCGACCTCTTTCTCCATGAGGAAACCGCCGACCGCCGCCTTGGCGAACTTGGCGATGCTGGCGGTGGAGGCGTGGTCGCGGTGGGCGGTGCCGAAGGCGTCGTTCACGAAGATCTCGCCGTAGCCGGCGAGCTCCTGGGCCAGCTTGTCGCGGGCAGCCGGGTCGTCGCTGGTCTCTTCCTTATGGAAGCGGGTATTCTCCAGCATGACGACGGAGCCGGGCTTCTGCGCCTCGATGAAGGCCTTCTTGCCGTAGCAGCCGTCCTCGCCGGCGAAGGCGACGGGGAGCCCAAGCTTGGCCGCCAGGTATTCGGCCACGGGCTTCATGCGGTGCTTGCCGGCGATATAGGCCGCCTCGTCCCAGGCCTTGCCGGCCTTCTCGGCCTTCTCCTTAGCCTTCTTGGCGTCCTTAGACGGGTCGCCTAAATGGCTCATGAGCGTGAGGCTCGCGGCGCCCTTCTCCAGGATGTAACGTATGGTCGGGATGGCGGCGACGATGCGGGTATCGTCCTGCACGACGCCGTCCTTCATGGGCACGTTAAAATCGACGCGCATGACGACGCGCTTACCCTTGAGCTCCAGGTCCTTTACGGTCTTAATCATATATCGCTCCTCGTTTGGCCGGCTTGCCGCTGAAAGCGGGCCGGCCGATCGGTTCATTGACGGATTAAAAAGGCCGCCCCGGAACGAAGCCAGGGCGGCCGACTATTCAGGCGATAGGGCGGCCCGAGCTTAGAGCTTGGCGCCGCTCATGTGGATGACCATGTCCACGACGCGGTTGGAGTAGCCCCACTCGTTGTCGTACCAGGAGACGAGCTTGAAGAAGCGCTTCTCGCCCGGAAGGTTGTTCTGCAGGGTGGCCAGGCTGTCGTAGATGGACGAGCGCTCGTCGTGGATGAAGTCGGTGGAGACGAGCTCCTCGTTGCCGTAGCCCAGGATGCCCTTGAGGTAGCTCTCGCTGGCCTTCTTTAAGAGGGCGTCGATCTCCTCGATGGAGCTGTCCTTCTCGGCGCGGAAGGTCAGGTCGACCACGGAGACGTCCGGGGTAGGCACGCGGAAGGACATGCCGGTCAGCTTGCCCTTGGTGCTCGGGAGCACCTCGCCCACGGCCTTGGCGGCGCCGGTGGTGGACGGGATGATGTTGACCGCGGCCGCGCGGCCGCCGCGCCAGTCCTTCTTGGACACGCCGTCGACGGTCTTCTGGGTGGCGGTATAGCTGTGGATGGTGGTCATGAGTCCCGTCTCGATGCCGATGCCCTCCTTGAGGAGCACGTGCACGATGGGCGCCAGGCAGTTGGTGGTGCAGGAGGCGTTGGATACGACGTGGTGCTTGGCCGCGTCGTAATCCTTCTCGTTGACGCCGATGACGAAGGTCTTGATGGGCTTGTCCTCGGCCTTGCTCTTGGCGGGGGCGGAGACCACGACCTTCTTGGCGCCGGCCTCCAGGTGGCCGTAGGCCTTCTCGTCGGTAAAGAGGCCGGTGGCCTCGATGACGTACTCGACGCCGAGCTTGGCCCAGGGCAGGTTCTTAAGCTCCTTCTCGGCCATGACGCACTTGATCTCGTGGCCGTTGACCACGAGCACGTCGTCCTCGGCCAAGGCAGGATCGCTCTTCTTGGAGCCGACCTGGGCCTTCATGCGGCCCTGGACGGAATCGTACTTGAGCTGGTAGGCGAAGTACTTGGCGTCGGTGGAGATATCCACGACCGCGACGACGTCGATCTTGTCCTTACCCAAGAGGCCGCGCTCGACCAGGGACTGAAACACGAGCCTGCCGATGCGGCCGAAACCATTAATCGCTACTTTCACAGGATCCTCCTACTAGGATTGAGTGGGACAGCTGGCTTGCCCGGCTCGTTTAAGCGCTAAAAACGTCGCGAAAAACTGGCCGGACATTATCTTAACGCCATAAGCATATCGATAAAGAGAATCATGCGTCAATGCGGCGACTGCATAATTATACGCTAATAGGGCTTTTTTTCTCGTATTAATCCTGTAAAGTAGGCGGCGGGGATTCCGATATTCAGAGTGTCGGGCAGGATCATAGTTCCCCTCCCAGTTTGCTATGCGTCCTACCTGGCTGCCTGTCAGGGCGGGCCGGCCACATCGGCCGGCCTTTTTTTATCGCCTTGACCTAGGCCGGAGCTTTCGCGTAGGCTCAGGCGCGTATGGCCCGTCAAAAAGCGCTTATTACCTTGATTCGCATCGGCGCCGTGAGCGCCGTCGTCATAGCCCTCTCGCTGGGCGTCCTGTTCGGCGTCGCCCTCGCCTCCACCCGCAACCTCATGTCGGTGGAGAACTTCAGCCAATTCGACCCCGAGATACCGTCGAGGCTGGTCGACTCCCAGGGGCGGCTGATCACCGAGTTCTCCTCCGACATCAAGCGCGAGCTCGTGTCGATCAAGGACCTGCCTCAGCACGTCATAGACGCGCTCATAACTCGAGAGGACCGGACCTTCTGGACCCATCCGGGCTTCACGCTCAGCGGCTATTTCCGCGCCTTCTACGGCGTCATCACCGGCAAGCGCCTAGGCGGCGGCTCCACCATAACGCTGCAGCTGGCGGGCACCCTCTACGCCGACCGCCGCGACATAAGCTACCGGCGCAAGCTCATCGAGCTTTGGTATGCCATACAGCTGGAGCGACGTTTCTCCAAGCAAGAGATCCTGGAGATGTACCTGAACCGCATGATCATGGGTCCGGGTACCTACGGCATCGAGGCGTCGAGCAAGTTCTACTTCGGCCACTCGGCCCGCGACCTCAGCCTGGCCGAGGCGGCCATCCTGGTAGTTCAGCTGTCGGCGCCGACCCATTACAACCCCCTGCGCAACCCGAACGTGGCGCGCGATCGCTCTCGGGCCGTGCTCGACGACATGGTCGCCTTAGGCTATACCAGCGCCGAGGAAGCCGACGCCTCCTTCCATGAATACTGGGATAATTTCGACTATACGCGCGTGGCGACGGCCGCGGCCAGTCCGCGCGACGATAAGGCCCCGTGGTTCAGCGAGTACGTCCGGCGACAGCTGCAGGACATGCTCTACGGCTCGATAGACCTCTATCGCGACGGCCTGACTATACATACGAGCCTGGACCTAGACCATCAAGAGGCCGCCGACCGCTGGATGAGCCGCTACATCGAGCAGGTCAACAAGGAATACGCGGCGAGTAGTTCGCAGCGCCTCCGCGAGGCCGAGCGCCTCTACGCCCCCATGGCCGAGCTCTTGGGGCTCGCCTTCAACCTGGAAGGCATCTTCTTCCAGGACGCCAAGGTCGAGTTCCAGGTGCGGGAGTACTATCGCCGCCACGTCAATCCGACGGTCGACGCCGTAGCGCTCATGTTCGGGCTCGAATCCTTAAAGCTCACGGCCAACGCCAGCTGGAACGCCCAGCTCTCGGTCATGGCCAGGAACACCGTAGAGGGCGCGCTCATAAGCCTGGACAATGATAAGGGCTATATCACGGCCATGGTGGGCGGCTCCAAGTTCGAGCAGGCCAACCAGCTCATCCGCGCCACCCAAGCTCGGTTGATGCCCGGCTCGTCGTTCAAGCCGCTCTACTACTCCGCCGCCATCGACTCTCGCCTCTATACGCCGGGCACCTTGATCTACGACGCGCCGGTCGTGTTCTACAACAGCGACGGTACGCCGTACATCCCCCTGAACTTCAGGGGCGAATGGAAGGGGCAGGTCCTCACCTGGCAGGCCCTGGCCAACTCCATGAACGTCCCCTCCGTGAAGATAATCGACGCCATAGGCTTCGACGCGGCCATCAACCGTTCGGCAGCCCTCTTAGGCATCAGCGACCCGGCCGTCATCAGGCAGACCTTCCCGCGGCTCTATCCCTTGGCCTTGGGCGTCATCGGCGTCTCGCCCATGCAGATGGCCCGAGCCTTCGCCGTCTTCGCCAACCAGGGGCGCGAGGTGACGCCCATCGCCGTCCGCAGCATCCAAGACCGCAATGGCCGAACCATCCTGGAGCCCGAGAAGGAACTGCGCGCGGAGCAGCAGCGCCGCGGCAGCGCCGCCCAGATCGTCTCGCCGCAAAACGCCTACGTCATGACCGATATGCTCAAGCGCGTCGTCACCGACGGCACCCTGCGCTTCCAGACGAACTTCGGCCGGCTGTTCACCTACGCCGACGCCTCGGGTAAGCGTTTCACGATACCCGCGGCGGGCAAGACCGGCACCACCCAGAACTGGGCCGACGCCTGGACCGTAGGCTATACGCCCTACTACACCACCGCCATCTGGTTCGGCTTCGATTCGCCGGGGAACTCGTTGGGCGTCAACCAATCAGGCGCGGTTATAGCGGGCACGGCCTGGGCCAACTATATGGAGCAGATCCATCGCGGCCTGCCCTTCAAGGACTTCGTGCGCCCGCAGACCGGCCTCATCGACGTAAAGGTCTGCGCCGTATCGGGCCTCCTACCGACGGAGTACTGCGACGAAGGCACGGTGACCCTGACCTTCTACGAGGGGACCCAGCCGCGGACGTATTGCGACCTGCACCAGCTGAAGACCCAACAAGCCGAGTCGGTCATCCGCGGCTTGAGCTCGCAGCTCGAGCTCTTAGGCGGCGGCCGCGTCGATTCGAGCCTGGACACCGGCGCGATCGACCTCGACGCCCTCCTCAGGAGCCTGGATCAAAGCCCGGGCGGCGCCGGCGACGCGTTCCAGCCCTTCAATCCATTCGCCCCCGCCCCGCAGCCGCAGCCGCCGCAGGAGAAGAAGCCGGGCGACGGAGAGGACGAAGACGACGGCGTGCTTGATTAAGCGCTCCCGCGGCGCTACCATTGGTTTAGGCGTAAGCGCCGATGCCGGCGCGCCAAGCACGATCTTCGGAGGCGCAGGTGCAGGTCGACATAGCTAAGATAAAGCTGAAGCGCCGCGTGCGCAGGGAGCTCGGCGATATCGAAGGCCTCGCCGATAGCATGTCGCGCTTCGGCCAACTGCACCCCCTCGTGCTCACCAAGCGCATGGTGCTGGTATCAGGCCGCCGTCGGCTCGAAGCGGCCCGACGCCTAGGCTGGACGAGCGTAGAGGCCATCATCCTAGAAAGCCGGGACAAGGCCCAGCTCCTGGAGCTAGAGCTGGACGAGAATATGTACCGCTCGCAGCTCACTCGCGACGAAATCGACGAGGCCGTCAGCCGCCTCGAGCGCCTTAAGAATCCGGGATTCTTCCGCCGCATCTGGAACGCCATAGCGCGCTTCTTCGGCCGGCTGTTCGGAGCCTCGGATTGATCGCGCGGAGCGCCTTGGCCGCCGCGGCCGCCCTGTTTTTAGCCTCCGCCGCGCCGCTACCCGCCCAGCAAGCCCCGGCGCAAGCGCCCCGCTTGCCGGTGGTACGGGTCGACGGCCTCACGGGACAGGCGCTCGAGCCCTCGGAATTGCGGGCTTTAGAGCGCCTGATCAGCTCGTACCTCTCCGAGCAGGGATCCTTCAGGCTCGTGGACGAGCAAAGCCGCGGAGCCGCCTTGGAGGAAGCAGAGCTGGCGCTCGCCTTGGGCGCCCAAACGGGCGCGCTTCCCTTGGCCGCCGACTTCATCCTCTCGGGCAGCGTCGAGCGCGTCGGCGAGCTCTTGGTCCTGAGCCTCTCCATGACCAGGGTGCGCGACGGCGCCCGCATCGTCATGAGCGAGACCGGCGCCGGCGCCAACGAGATAGCCATGGCCTCCCGGGCCCTGACGCAGAGGCTCGTAGGCGCCGAACAGCTGGGCGCCGCGCCGGCCGCGCCGGCCGCGCCGGTCGTCGAAGAGGCGCCGCCCATCCGGAGCCGCCCGAGCCTCGCGATGGTCGCCGGTAGCTGGCGGGGCGACAAAGGCTTGGAGACGGTCCGGCTCTACCCCAACGGGACCGGCCTGGCCGTGCTCGCCGGCGGCGGGACGCTCCGGCTCCGGGTCCGCATAGAGGGCGACTTGGTTGAAGTCATGCAGGATCAGCCGAACGACCCGGCCATGTACCGCAGCGCGCAATGGGGCTTCGAGACCGCGCGCTTCATCGCCTCGCGGGCCCGGCCCATGCGTTGGGCCTTCTCTCTCAGCGCCGACGGCTCCGCGCTCTTCGGCATAAAGGAATCGGTAGCCTACGACGGCGTCTCCGCCGAGGTCGACAACGAGTACCGGCGCGAGGCCCGCTGGGATAGGTTGCGCTAGGGAAGCTAAGCGGCGAGCCTAGCGGCACGTCGGCGGCCCGCCTGAGGCCGATCAGCCGAAGAGCGCGACGGGCGCCGCCCGCGCCGGCGTTTCCGCCTCGCGTTCGAGCTTGCGCGGCGGCTCCGAGCCCTCCCGCCCGCGGCCAAGCTTAGCCCTTCGTAGTGCCGCGGCGAGCGCGTAGGCCGCCGCCGCGATCAGGCCGCCGGATAAGGCATACGCTTTCGCCTCGCGGTCGCCGAGCGCCGCGGGCGCTTCGAACGCGATCATCTCGCCCGGTCCGCGCGGCTCGACCGACGCCGAACGCCGAGGCCTTAGGCGCAGGGCTACCTCGTCTCCGGCCAGGTAGCCTAAGGAGCGCCCTTCGACGGCGATGCGCTCGGGATCTTCGCGCAGGGAACGCCATTCGGCCTCGAGCTGCTCGTAGCGCGTCCGCAGCTCGCCTACCCTGGCCCGCATGGCCTCGGCCTGACGGAGCGCTTCCCGAGTCGCCAAGAAGCCGCGCGGCCCCAGGGCCGCGCTTAAGACGGCGTAAAGGCAGATGCACAGCCACGCCGCGGTCAACGATATGCGTTTCATCCCTTTATATAACGGCTTAGTTCGCCGCGCCTTGAGCGGGGTTTCACGCGGGACGAGCCGATTGTTGACAACGCATACCCGCGCTATTACAGTGTTAAACAGTCTTGCGCTATTATTCGCAACGGTTCCTGCCGATACTCAAGCAAGAACCATCCCGTCTACGGAGCACGCAGGCTATGCAGACTAACAAAGAGCGAGGGAACGACGTGCCGCAGCCAGCCGCCGACAGCGAACTTGAGAAGTACGGCGTCTGGGTCAAGGCCGAGCCCCAGGAGATCGTCGAGGAGCCGGAGGTCGCCCACGAGTTCCTCGACGCCGCCGATATATCCGAAGCCGCCGCGGGCTCCGCCGACGACGAGCCTTTCTCATTCGATATCCCCGAGCTCGACGAGGAGCCGAGCCTAAGCCCGCCCGAAGACGATCTCCTCATCGAGGAAGGCCCCGCCCCGGAAGGCGGGCCCTCTTTGGACGCGAGCTTCGATGCGGACATACTCGAGATAGAAACCCTTGAAAGCGACGGCTCCTTCGACTCGCTCGAGACCGATCTGGACGAAGGCATCGTCGAGGACGGCGTCATCGAGCTGCCGCTCGACGAGCTCGACGGCTTCGAAGCCTCGGATGAGGCGGAAGGCAGCCGGCCGGTAGCCGGAGCGACGGCGAGCGCCGCCCAGCCCGCCGGCGACGCGTTCGAGACGACCGAGCTCAGCCTCGAAGACTTCGGCTTCGACATGGACGAGCCCGCGGCGGAAGAGTCCCGAGCCGCCCCGGCCTCGGCCGGCGGCGCGGAACCGGAGACCGTCGACTTAAGCGAGTTCGGCCTGGAGGACGAGGCCGTCGCCGCGCCCGAGACGCAAGACGGCGCCGAAGATTTCGAGAACCTCGACTTGGACCTGCATTTCGACGACACGATTCCGAGCGCGGTCGAGGCGGAGGAAAGCACCTTCTCGCTCGACGATATAGCCGACATAGGCGGCGAGCCCCTTCCCGGCCCCGAGCTGGCCATGGAGGACGTCACCGCCGACTTCGAGTCCATGAGCCTCGAGCCGAGCGCCGCCGAGCCCCCGGCCGAACCGTCTCCGCGCCCGTCCGTACGCGGCGGTAACTCGCTCGACTCGTTCATCGACGAGGACGCGGGCTCCGAGGGCATCATGCCCGAGCTCGGCGAGGAATCCATACGCTTCGACGACGTCTCGGCCGTGGAGCGCGAGCTAGGCCAGGCGCATGCGGCGAAGGACGAAGGGGCGAGCGCCGAGCTCTTGAAGGCCATCGCCGGCGAGCTGGCCGCCATCAAGGGCGAGCTCGTCTCGCTGCGCAGCCAGCTGGTCACCCTTAAAGCCGCCCAAGCCGCGCCCGAAGCCGAGGGCCCTGAAGGCGAGGAAGAAGGCGAGGAGGCTCCCGGCGGTTTCTTCGACGAGGAAGAAGACGATACCATAGCCCTGACCGGCGACGAGCTGGACAATATCCTGAACACCGCCGATTTTACCGAGGAAGCCCAGCCCGAGGAGGCGCCGGCCGGCGTCGAGACTGACCTGGCGGGCTTGGATCTGCTACCCGAGGACGGCGAGTACGCCGCCGCGGCGCCGCTTTCGGAACCCGCCGCCGAGGAGCTCGGCATAGAGAGCTTCGGCCTCGATGAGCTCGGCGAAGCGGCCGAAGAAGCCGCCCCGGCCGATGATCTATTGTCCGAGCTTCCCGAGGATATCGAGATCGCCCCGTTGACCGTCATCGAAGACGATACGAGCTACCTCGAAGGCGACGACGACCTATCGGCCTTCAGCGAGGAGCTGAGCGAGCCTCCGCTCGTAGAGCCCGCCGAGGAAGAGCTGCTGGTCGACGCCGAGGCCCCTCCGGAAGCCGCCGAAGAGCTTATCGTCGAGGCCGACGACGAACTGGCCCTCGAAGAGGGCGACGAGGCCGCGCTCGATCTCGAGCTTCCCGACGAGGAGGCCGATGAGCTCTCGCTCGATCTGCCCGAGGACGACGAGCTCGTCCTCTCCCTCGAAGGCTCCGACGAGACGGAGCTCGCCTTGGACGATCTAGGCGCCGAGATCTTGGAAGAGGACGAAAGCCTGGCCGAGCTCGAGGATCTGCCCGCCGAGGAAGCCGAATTCGACATCGAGCTTCACGCCGAAGGCGAAGGCGACGAACTTTCTAGCGCTTTCGACGACGCCGAGGGCGAGCTGATGGAGCTCGAGGAGATCGAGGAGCTCGCCGAGCCGAGCCCCGAGTTCGGCGACTTGGACGCTATCGACGACGCGGTAGTAAGCCCGTCGAAACCGGTCGAACTGCACCCCGACGAGCTGGGTAGCTCGCTCGACGAATCCTTGTTCGTCGGATCGGACGCCGTCGTCGAGCCGGAGGAAGCCGAGCGCGTCTTCGATCTGTCCTCGCCCGACGATATTAAGATGCCGTCCTTCGGCTCGCCCGAGCCGGAACCTGAGGCCGACTACAAAGCTCCCCAGCCTGCGCCTTCGGCTCCCCCGCCGCCCGTAGCCGGGCAGGATAAGCTGAAGAGCGACGTCAAGTCGGTGCTCCTCTACCTCGATCAGCTTTTGGCCTCCCTGCCGGAGGAGAAGATCGAAGAATTCGCCGCGTCCGAGTATTACGACACCTATAAGAAGCTGTTCGACGAACTGGGGTTGCTCTGATATGGGCCTCTTGGATAAAGCCTCGCAAAGCCGCCAGCCGCAGGGCGGCGGCCTCCTGGCGTTAAGCCAAAAAAAAAAGCCTTAGCTAGCGACGCGCCCGCCGCATCTAAAGGCGGCGGCGCGCCCGGCGACGAGCAGAAAATCGGCGCGAGCCTCCCTACCCTCTCGCTCGATGAATACCTGAGCGAAGTACGCAGCCCCATACTCTATCCTTATGCCCTCGCCCAGTGCTCCGTGCGGGAGCTGGGCGACGATTTTGCCGCGCTTTACGAGCTTATAGACGGTGAATTCCGCCTCGTGGCGGCTTTGTCCCCCTCAGGCCCCGTAGAGGCCCCGGCTATCTTGCCCAAGGAACTTCTCCTCTCACCCTTTAAGGACGGCGGGGAGGCCGAGCCCAGGCGCTTCTTGGGCGAAATCTCGTCGTCGTCGGTTCGCCTCACGGCGCTCGCCATGCCCGAGCTCATACTCGCCGGTTGCCCAGGCAGGGCCTCGGCCAGAACCGGCGACGGCAGGGCGGCGGCGGCGGCCGCCTTCAGGCGCGAACGCTTGTCGGAGGAGCCTCCCGTCGAACTGATCGGACGCAGCCTCTTCGCCGAGCTCCGCGCCGAGCACGCGTCCATGTCCGCGCCTTACGCCGCCGTCTACGCGCTCGACCTAGATCCCGTCGTGGCCGAATGGTCGGCGGCCTGTCCCTTAGTCGACGAAACGGCCTTTTATCGCGACGCCCTGCGCTTCATGGCCAAGGCCCTGGCAGAGACCGGCTGCGTCCGCGCCGCTCCCGGCTACGGCGTGGTGGCTGCCCAGTTCTGCCCGCGCATGCCCGATGCCGAGCTCCTGGCTAGCCAAATGGCCTCCACTATGCGCCGTATCCTGGCCCTCGAGGACGGGCCGGCGCCCTTAAGCCACGTCGCCGTGGACCTGCGGGAGCGCGAATCGGCCGAGGCGATCAAGGCTTTTCTCCCCGTCGGCTTTTAACGCGAGAGCGCCATGCCTCCGGATCGAGCGGCCGCCGACCGAGACTCGCGAGCGCGCCTGCATTCGCGCTACGCGCCCGAAGCCGAGGCGGAGCGATACCTCAAAGAAGCCCTCGGCGACCGCCGCCCCTCGCTCGCGTTGATCCTGGGCGCCGCCGATAACTATCTGGGCAAGGCGCTCCGCTCCGCGATTCCCGGCGTCAGGATCGTCGTCCTACAGCCGGCTCCAGGCTTATGCGGCGCCATGGTCGACCGACCCGATCTATCGTGGGAGCCGGGAAGCGGCGTCGACGCCGATGCTATCCTCGATTACGCCGCCTCAGACGGAAAGGCGGCCGGCGGCGTGGCCGTCATCGAGTGGCCGCCCGCGATGCGGGCTTATCCGGAGGGAGCCCAGGCGATACGCCTGGCCGCTGCGGCTTTTTTAGAGCGCAACGCGGCCGCCGCGGCGACCAGGTCCTATTGGGCCGAACGCTGGCTGAAAAATTCGCTGCGCTTCGCCCTCGCCTTAGGCACGCGAGGAGGTAGGCGCCTCGCTCTCCGCCGCGGCGCCGGCCCGCTCATCGTAGCCGGCGCCGGACCGGGCCTGGGACCCGCGCTCCGAGGCCTTAAAGAGGCGGGCTTAAGCGGCGCCGCCGGAGGGCGGCTTTGGTGCCTGGCGTCGGGGGCGGAGGCCTGCGTCGCGGGAGGCTTCGCTCCGGCGCTCTGCGTCGCCACCGACCCCGGGCACTGGAATCGCCTGCATATACGGCGCGCCTACGCCGTTGGCCTGCCCCTCGCCCTGCCTCCGAGCGCCGCCGCGCCGGCCGCCGCGCTTGAATCGGCAGACGTACTCCCGCTTGACCTCGGTACGCCCTTCGATCGGGCCGCCTTAGCCGCCTGCGGCGCCCGAGCCGCCGGGGCGAACGTAGCAGGCACCGCCTTCGGCAGCGCCTTGTCGTTGGCTCTCCCCTCGACCGACGGCCCGGTCATCGCGCTCGGCATGGAGCTGGCGGCGCGCGGCTTCGCGGCGCACGCCGCCCCCTACGCCCTCGATCCCGTCGACCTACTGCCCGTCTCGCGCCTCGCGCCGCGCGAAGCCCTGCTCGGCGCCCAAGCCTACGAACGCTATCCGGAAAGGCTGGGCGCCTGGCGGCTTTCGCGCGCCTTTAAAGCCTACGCCCAGGATAGCTACGCCTCCGCGGCCGACGCGGCGCGCTGCCTCCGCTTAAGCGACAGCCCCGTCGACTGCGGCCTCGCGCGCGTCGGCTGGGAAGAGGCCGCGGCCCTGCTGCGCTGCGCGCGGGAGGGCGCGGGACCGCGCCTGGTAGAAGGCGGTCCCCTTCGCCCTCCCCGCGAACGGGCGCTCGCCTTGGAGGCTTGGCTACGCGAAGAACGCCGGCGTTTGGGCGAGGCGCTCGCCGCCCGCGCCTCGGCGGCGGCGCCGAGCCCCGACGGCTCCCGCGAGCCCTTCTCCCATGACGACGTCGTCGCGCTCCTGGCCCTCTGCGGGAGGGAGGCGGCCGTCGCCGTAGCCCAGGCGGCGCGCGGCGAGCTCGGCGCCGCCGAGGCGGAGGCGGCCGACCGCGCGCTCGGACGCG
>CALKWG010000076.1 GCA_938004315.1 uncultured Spirochaetaceae bacterium | reverse complement strand
AGGATGCGCAGGGGCTCGTCGCTGCGACCCGCGTCGAAGGCCAGGCCTAGCGCCCGCGAGCGCTCGGCGATCACTTTCAGGTCGAAATCGACGACGTTCCAGCCGGTGACGATATCGGGGTCCCAGGCGACGATCGTATCGCGGACGGCTAGGAGCAGGGCGCGCTCGTCGGGGAGGCGCACGGGCCGGGAAAGCTCGTCCGCGTCGGGCACGTGCACGCTGGGCCCGGCCGGGGCTTGGCCGGCCGGAGCGACCACGAAGGCAATACGACGGTGAGGCGCGCGGCCTTCGCCGCCGCCGCCACCGCCTCCGGCCTGATTCCCCGGCGGCGCGTCCATGGCCAGCGCGCAGGCGCGTAGCTCGCCGCGGCGCGAAGTCTCGATGTCCAGGGACAGCCAGGAAAGCGGCGCGGCCTCGCCGACGGCGGAAGGCCCTAAGTCGGCATTAACAAATACTAACTCGACGCGCTTCCCTGGACGTGAAGCCCCCTCGAGCGCGATGCCGGCGCGGACGCCGCGTTCGGCTAGGAACTGCTCCGCCGCCCGCTCCTCTGCGCCCCAGCACCAGACCCCGGCCGAGCCTAAGGCGGCGGCCAGGGGCTTACGCTCCCGGTCGCGGACGCGGAGCGCGGCGACCGGGCGGCCGTCCGGGGTCCGCAGGCCGGAGGCCTCCGCCCGGGCGTCGAAGCCGGCAGCCCCGGCGACGGCGGCGGCGCGCCCGAGCTCCGCCTCGTCCACGTAGAGCGCCGGGAGGAAGCGGTCGTCCACGGCGGCGAAGGAGCGGCCGTCGACCGAGCGCCCCGTCAGGAAGACGCGGCCGCTTAGGTACTCGGTCCAGGCGTGGGCGATGAAGCCGTCGAGGCGCATCGAGGGCCCCGTCACCTCCCGCGCGGCCCGAAGCCCATGTCGGGATGGGCCGCCACCGCCGAATAGTCGTTGCCCAAGGCCAGGATGACGTGGGCGACGAAGGGGATCGCGAACGACCCGGTGGCTAGGGCCACGGCGCAGAGCGCGACGCCCAGGAAGAAGGCCCCGAAGGCCTCGCCGGGCCCCTTGTAGATATGCGCGAAGGCGTAGAGCGCCGAGTTGATCACTACAGCCAGGGGCGCCCCCATGGCCGCGGCCAAGGGGAAGAGCAGGAAACCCCGGAACGCCAGCTCGTAGCCTAGAAGATAGAGTATCCAGAACGACGAGTTGCGTACGACCCGGACAAGATCCCAACGCTCGGCGCGAACCTGCGGATAGAACGCCACGTTTATCTTAGCCCGGGGCCGAATCGCCGTCAGAAGCAGGAAAAATCCCACGACGCCGAGCCACCACCGCCCCGCCCACGGCCCGGCCGGCCAAGCCAAGCCCGCTTGGGCCGCCGTAAGCCCGGCCGCGCGGGCGGCGATGTACGGTAGCAGGCCGATGAAGACGAAGCCCAGGGTCTTCTCGAGGTAGACCCCGGCCTCCTGAGCGTCCATGCCGGCCGGCCGCATTCCGGCGTCGGCGATCCCCTCTGCCGCGCCCACGCCGCCGCCGGCGATGCCGCCCGCGCCGCCGCCCAGCCTGGCGGCCAGCGTCTTAAAAACGCGGGTACGGTTAGAAAAGTAATAGGCCATATACCCTAAGCAGAACAAGGACAGAGCAAGGACGGTAGCCGTTCGGCTCATGACTTTCTCTCCTCGGCGCCGCCGACGCCGTACATGGCGCTCCGGCCGGCGAAATGGGCTATCAGGTCGTCACTCAGGCCGGGGAAGAGGGCATAGGCGGCCTTGGCCAGGAGGCCGACCGGCGTCAAGGTCAGGCGCCGGCGCCGCCGGAGGACCAGGCCCAGTACCGCGCGCGCTACCTGCGCCTGGGTAGCGTGGTTCTTGGGCCGCTCGAGGGGAGCCAGGCTCCCGTCGGCCGTATAGAAGGTCTTACCGGCGTCGTTTTCGGTGAAACCTACGTAGACCAGGCCTACATGCACGCCGTCGGCGGCGTGCTCGGCGCGTATCGATTCCGAGAGCGGGCCCAAGGCGGCCTTAGCCGCGCCGTAAGGCGCTATGCCCGGTAGTCCCTTGAGCGCCGAGAGGCTGGATATAAAGACCAGGCTGCCGCGGGACGCGACGAGGGCGGGCAGCGCGGCGGCGCTCATGTAGGCCGCCCCCAGGAAATTTATCTCGACGATACGCCGGAACAAGGCCGGGTCGGTATCCGCGAGGCGACCCCGCATAGAGGCGCCGGCGTTATTAATAAGGATATCCAGCCGGCCGTAGCGGGCCAGGGTCGCCTCCACGGCGGCGCGGCAGGCGGCCGGATCGGCTACGTCGCCTTGGATCGGCAGGGCCTCTAGGCCCTCGGCCGCCAAGCGCGCCGCCTGGGCCTCCAGCGCCGCGCGGTCGCGGCCGGTAATGGCCAGCCGGGCGCCGGCGGCCCCGAGCGCCCGGGCCGTCTCCCGCCCGATGCCCTTGGCGCCGCCGGTCACCAAGATCGGAAGAGCGTCGTGGAGGGAAAGAGTGTAGATCTCGGTGGGCGCCG
>CALKWG010000075.1 GCA_938004315.1 uncultured Spirochaetaceae bacterium | reverse complement strand
CGCTTCCTGAAGGCCCACCCCAAGGTGGCCTGGGTGCGCTACCCCGGCCTGGACGGCGACCCTTCGCGCGAGCTGGCGAGGCGCCTCCTAGCGCGCGGATCGGGCGGCATGGTGGTCTTCGGCCTCAAAGGAGCCGACGCACGCGCGACGGGCGCCCGCTTCATAGAGGGGCTCTCGCTCTTCAGCCACCTGGCCAACGTCGGCGACGCCAAGAGCCTGGCCCTGCATCCGGCGAGCACCTCGCACTCGCAGCTCTCCGAGGCGCAGCAGCGCGCGGCCGGGCTGCCGCCCGAGCTCATCAGGCTGTCCATCGGCTTGGAAGCGGAGGCGGACATCCTGGCCGACCTGGAGGGGGCCCTAGCCAGGCGTAAGCCTTAGCGGCGAAGGCGGGAATTCGGGGCGGCCCGATCGGCCGCCCCCTGTTCCTTACGCGCCGTCTCTGCTATAGTGCCCCGACCCCTGACGAGGAGGCCTCCCCGCCATGAAGAACGTCGTGATCGTCGGCAACGTCGCCGACAACCCGTTCGTAGAGGATATCGCCCACCACCTGACCCAGCATATCGACTACTCGGATATGATCTCCCTGAAGACCTTCCTCAACTCGGAGTTCTGCCCCCGCTTCATCCTGGACGAGGACAACTGGGATAACGTGGGACGCAAGCTGGAAGGTAAGCAGATCCTCCTCGTCTCCAGCTCGCAGAGCGAGATCTCGCGCAACGACCTGGCCTTCCGCAATTGCATCATCGCGCGGGCGGCCAAGGACAACGGCGCCGAGAAGGTCACGCTCCTGGAGCCCGACCTCTTCTTCAGCGCCCAGGACCGCGGCCCGCGGCCCGAGCACGGGGTCACCGCCTTCGAGCGCGACGCGGCCGATTACAAGAAATTCGACGGCCAGCCCTTCAGCGCCCGGCTCTACGCCGACCTCCTCAAGGCCTCCGGCGTCGACGAGGTCATCACCGTCCACAATCATTCGTCTTCCGTTAAGAATATATTCCTAGACAGGTTTTCGGGCAACTTCCACAACCTGCAGCCCTCGGACGTGTACGCCGAGTACCTCTTAGGCTCCGACCTCGTGAACCCCGGCGGCCTCGTGCTCTGCGCCCCGGACAAGGGCGCCTTGCCCTTCGTCAAGGAGGTGCACGCCGAGCTCGACGATCCCTCCGTGCCCATCCTGGTGATCGACAAGGAGCGCTCGGGGGAGCGCGCCGTGTCCATGCACGTCAGCGACAAGTCGGAGATAGGCCTGGCCGACATCGCCGGCAAGGACGTCGTGGTGATCGACGACATGGTCAGGACGGGGAGCACCATCGTCAAGGCCTGCTCGCTCATCAAGAGCGGGGCGCCTCGCAAGATCGTATTCCTGGTCACCCACTTCTACACGAGCCAGGAGGGCCGGGAAAAGCTCAACAACCCGGTCATCGACGAGATCGTGGTCAGCAACACCATACCCCAGATCCTGAACCGCGACATGCAGGGCCGGCTGCGGCGCAAGATGGTAGTCCTGCGGATCTCGCGCTGGATGGCCAAGTACCTAGGCCAGACCATAGGCTCCAAGAGCTTCGTCGTGAAGCCGCCGTACTACATCGAAGACATGTCGTCCAAGAACCCGCGCTGGAAGGGCTCGCTCGGTCCGCTCTTCGGCGCCTAAGGCTAAGCCCTACGCCGCTCAGGCCTCCGGCGGCTTCAGGCGATACGCGTTCTTAGGCCGGCCCACCTGGCCGTAGAGCGGCTGCAGCTCGGCGAGCCCGCTCTCGGCCATGTATTGCAGGTATCGGTGCACGGTCTGATAGGCCAGGCCCAGGCCCGCGGCGGCCTCCTCGGTGGTGACCGGCTGGGCCTGCGCCTCCAGGTAATCGGTGATGAGCTTCAGCGTCGCCTTGCTCATGCCCTTCTCCAGGTACTCGCGCTCTCGCCGCTCGTTCAGGCTGGCCTGGATGTCCTGTATGCGCAGGTTCACCTTCATGCGCGCCATGAGGTCGGGGGCCTTGATGGGCTTGATGGCGAAGTCCGTGGCGCCGGCCTCCATGAAGCGCTCGGCCACCTCCTGCCGCTCGTCCACCGTGAGCACGAGTATGGCCATGGGCAGGCCCAGGGACTTGAGCTTCTGGACCGTGAGGAGGCCGTCCCAGCCGGGCATGTGGTAGTCCACGACGGCCAGCTTGGGCCTATGCTCCTGGGCCAGCCAGTAGCCGGCCTCGCCGCTCGGGGCGTCGACGTGGGCGTAGCCGCAGTACTCGCAGATCTCGCCTATCGTAAAGACGATATCGGGATCGTTATCGATAATTAACACTTTCACATCGCTATCGGCCATCGTCTACCTCCGCCGCGTCGCCGCGCAGCCATATGGATACCCGGGTGCCGGTCCCGTACTCGCTCTCGAGCCAGATGCGCCCCTCGTTCTCCTCGACGATCTGCCTGGCCAGGGGCAGGCCTAGGCCGGACGAGCCCTTGGACGAATGCCCCAGGGTCCAGATGTCGGCGAGCTCGCGCTCGGGGATCCCGGCCCCGTCGTCCGCTATCGTTATGAGCGCGCCGACGCCGTCCTTGCGCCCCGACATGAGTATCCTCTTTTTGGCGCGGGGGCTCGGCGCGGTGATGGCGTTCTCTATGACGTTCACGAGCGCGCGGGCCATGCGTACCCGGTTTATCTTGAGCGGGGGCAGGTCGTTATCGAGCTCGTCGCGGAACTCCACCTCGGGATCCTCGATGGGTACCTGCGCGCGCACGTAATCGAACAGCTCCCGGGCCGTCACGACCTGCCTGGAGCCCCCGTACAGGAAGCTCGTGATGGTCTCGTTCATCCTGTCCACCGCGCCGCGGACGCGCGCGCAGTAGGCGCCGAGCTTGGAGGTATCCATGGACAGCTCGAGCAGCGAGTT
>CALKWG010000074.1 GCA_938004315.1 uncultured Spirochaetaceae bacterium | reverse complement strand
TTATTAGAAACGGCTTGATTCGTCTGCGGGCCGCGCCTTCGATCTAAAGCCGCTTCCGCTAAGCCTTAAAAACCATCCGGCGCTCCGCCGCGTCAGGCCCGAAGGCGTCGGCAGCGTGAGATCCACTGTATATAAAATTGGGCGCGCGTGTCAACGGCCTCGACGGCGAACTTTCGCCAAGTCGGTCGCCGCGGCCCCGCCTGAGCGTACTTGTCCTAAACGCCTCATTCTTATACATATAATGGCAACGATTTTTGGAGGATCTATGAGCGAACGATGTCCCTGCGGCTCCGGCCAGGGCTATGCCGATTGTTGCGAGCCGGTGATACGCGGCGCCCGCAAGGCCGCGACCGCCGAAGGCCTGATGCGCAGCCGCTATTCGGCCTACGCTAAGGGCGAGGTGGCGCATATCATGGCCAGCTGCGTCAAGGACGAGAATATCGACGAAGGCGCTACCGAGGAATGGAGCAAGAAGGCCGAATGGAAAGGCCTTGAAATCGTCAAGACCGAGCGCGGCCGCGCGGCCGATAACGACGGCCTCGTCGAATTCATCGCCCGCTACGTCATGGGGGTCTTGAACGAGGAGCACCATGAGGTGGCCAAATTCATAAAGAAGGACGGCGAGTGGCTCTACGAGTCGGGCGAGGTTAAGACGGCGACCGTCACGCGCGCCGCGCCGAAGGTCGGCCGCAACGATCCCTGCCCCTGCGGCTCGGGGAAGAAGTATAAGCAATGCTGCGGGCGCTAGCCGCGCGGCGCCGATCTCGCTATAGTTAAGAGAAGCCCCGCGGCTAAAACCCCGGGGCTTCATTATTTTCCGGCGGCTCGTCCCGAGGGCGCGCCGGCCGAAGGAGTACGCGCATGGACCTGCGCTTGGCCGCGAAGGCTCACACCGAGCTCTTGGCGACGAGGCTCGTACAGCAGAGCTCCCTGTGGGGAGGCGTCAAAAAGCGCACCGGATGGACGCCTCGGTCCTTCGACCTATGGCTCGACGGCAAGGCCGCGGGCGACGTGCTCATCCTGGAGCGCGGCCTGACCGACGGCGCGAGCCTGGCCTACGTCCCCTTCGGCCCCGAGGCCCTGCCCGACGAGGATCGCCGCGGCGAATATCTGCGCGCCCTCTCGGCCGAACTCCGTCCCCTCCTCAGCGACGGCTGCGTCATGATACGTTGGGACCTACCCTGGGAATCGCCCTACGCGGGCGACGACGACCGCTACGACGACGAGGGCCATTGGCTCGGCCCGCCGGAGCCTCGGCTCCGCGAGCTGCGTATGAACTGGGGCGCCGACGGCGAAGCCTTGCGCAAGGCAGCCAGCGACATCCTGCCGCCCGACACGATGCTCGTCGACCTGCGCGCGGAGGAAGACGCGATCCTAAGCCGCATGAAACCCAAGACCCGTTATAACATCAGGCTCGCCGCGCGGCGGGGCGTAAGCGTGCGCCGAGGCGGCCCGGAGGACTTAGGGCTATGGATGGGCCTCTACGCCCAGACCGCCAGGCGCAAGGGCATACATCCCCACGGCTCGGAGCATTTCTCCGCTATCTTCGACGAGCTCGGCCACGGCGAGCATGAGAAGGCCACCATACGCATGCTCGTCGCCGAGCGCGACGGGGAGCCCCTCGCGGCCATGTTCATGTCGGTCTCGGAGATCGGAAGAGCGTCGTGTAGGGAAAGAGTGTAGATCTCGGTG
>CALKWG010000073.1 GCA_938004315.1 uncultured Spirochaetaceae bacterium | reverse complement strand
ACCATCATGCTCACCGTGCCCATCATCATCGAGAAGACCTACCGCGCCAGCGTGCGGCCATCGCTTGAGAAGATAGGCCTGTATAAAAGCCCGCTCTTTAAGGGGCTCTTGATCCGCGTAGCTGGCAAGAAACTCATGAAGAAGTTTGGCGGCCACCTGCGCTTCTTCGGCGTCGGCGGCGCCGCCTTGGCGGCGGACGTGGAGGAATTCCTCCGCGGCGCGAAGTTCCCCTACGCCATCGGCTACGGCCTAACCGAGACGGCGCCGCTTCTGGCCGGCTGCCACCCGAGCAAGACCGTGTTCCGCTCCACGGGGCCGGCTATGCAGGGCGTTGAGCTACGCATCGCCGATAAGAACCCGCAGACCGGCGAGGGCGAGATCCAGGCCCGCGGCCCCAATATCATGCCCGGCTATTATAAGGACCCGGATAAGACTGCCGAGGTGTTCACCGCCGACGGTTGGTTCAAGACCGGCGATCTAGGTTACTTCGACGCCAAGGGCAATCTCTATATCCGCGGCCGCTCCAAGGCGATGATCCTCGGAGCCTCGGGCGAGAACATCTACCCCGAGGAGATCGAATCCCTGCTCAACGCGCACGAGCACGTGGCCGAATCCCTGGTCTTCAGCGACGAGAAGGGCCTGGCGGCGCTCGTGCACCTGAAGCCGGAGATCCTGGAGAAGCTCGAGGCCACGGTCGCCGACCGCGTCGAGGACGCCGGCGCGATGCTCGAGGGCATACGCAAGGAAGTGAACGCCCGGCTTTCGGCCTTCAGCCGCATCGGCCGCGTGCATATCCAGAAGGAGCCCTTCGAGAAGACGCCGAGCCAGAAGATCAAGCGCTTCCTCTATCCCAAGAAGGACGGCGAGGGTAAATAAGGGCCTGCGGGGCTTGCGCGCTGTCGCGACCCCGTTTCCCGTAGGCCGGCGGCGAAAGCCGCCGGTTTTTTATCGCCCCTCCATGATCCGAGCGAAGACCGAGAGGCTGAGGCACAGCTCGCGGCAACGGTCGTCGGGCAGGGCCGCGAGCTCCTCGCGGAGGAAGCGCCGCGCCCGCTCCAGGTACTCGTCGCGCTCGTCCCAGGACAAGAGCTCCTCCGCCTCGTCATCGGGCGCTTCTTCGCAGCTCTCCAGGTACACCCAGGCCAGGTACCAAAAGCGGGCCATGGCGGCGCGGTCGCGGTACACCGGAGCCTCGGCCATGACCGCCGCGTCACGCAGGAAAAACTCCAGCTCGCGTGCGGCGTGGGGCTTGCCGCGCTCGCCGTCTTTGAGCGCGAGCTCGGCGAGGATGAGCCCCAGGAAGAAGGCGGCCGCATGGTGGCGGCAGCGGTTGGCGGCGGCCAAAGCCTCTAAGGCGGCGGCCCTGCCCTCCTCGTCCCTACCGGCCAGGAGCTTGGCCCAGGCTAGCTGGGCGCCGCACTGGGCCCGCTCCACGTCGCTCCTGGCCTGCGTCTTGTAGTAGGCCGCCGAGTCGAAGGCCTTGGCCGAAGCTTCCGCCTTGCCAGCAAGGCCGTAGGCCACGCCTAAGGCGGCGTAGTAGCCCACGGCGAGCTCGGGCTCCAAGCCGCAGTACAGGCGGTCGGGATTATCGATATAGGCGGCGGCGTCGAAGCCGTAGTCCTTGAGCGCGTCGGCCATGGCGACGGCCTGGCGCTTGCAGACCTCGTCCTCGTCGCCGCGCTGCCTGGCGCGCTCCATGAGGATAGATCGGAAGAGCGTCGTGTAGGGAAAGAGTGTAGATCTAGGTGGACGCCGT
>CALKWG010000072.1 GCA_938004315.1 uncultured Spirochaetaceae bacterium | reverse complement strand
ACGGCTTCACCGGCATCACGATGGAGAAGGCCAAGCCCGCCGAGAAGGCGGCCTAGGGGATTCTAGGGGGAGCGGCGCCTCGGCGGCCGCTCCGTCCGGATAAGTAACTGGGGCCCCCGCCGCGTTCGCGGCGGGGGCCTTTTCATCACCCGAGCGGAGCGCGAGCCCGCCGTCTACGATCATCCGCCTTCGGCGTTCGCCGCCGCGATAAGAAATATTGACCGCGGTCATCCAATCTAAGCTTCCACCCCCTCCCGCGCCGTGCTATACTGCCCGCTAAACGGAGGATCTACTATGGTATCCAAACCAGTCATCAGCGCGGCCGAGGCGGCCGCCATGGTGCGCCCGGGGCAGGTCGTGCAGGTCGGCGGCTTCCTCGGTTGCGGCTCCCCGGACGCCGTCTTGGGGGCGCTCGCCTCCGCCGGCGTGGGCGGTCTTACGCTCGTATGCAACGATACCGCCGTGCTGGATGAGAAGAACGGCCGCGTTACCGGCGTCGCCCCGCTCATCAAGGCCAAGGCCTTCGCGAAGGTCATCGTCTCCCATATAGGTACGAATCCCGAGACCCAAAGGCAGATGAACGCGGGCGAGACCGAGGTGGAGCTCGTCCCCCAGGGCACCCTGGCCGAGCGCGTCCGGGCGGCCGGTGCGGGCCTAGGCGGTATACTCACGCCGACCGGCGTCGGCACCGAGGTGGAGAAGGGCAAACAGAAGCTCTTAGTCGGCGACAAAGCCTATCTCCTGGAGGAGGCGCTGCCCGGCGACGTCGCCCTCATCAAGGCCAAGAAGGCGGACAAGGCGGGCAACTTGGTCTACGCCAAGACGGCGCGAAACTTCAACCCGCTCATGGCCACGGCTTGTAAGCTGGTCATCGCCGAAGTCGAGGAGCTCGTGGAGATCGGCGCGATCGACCCCGACCAGGTGCATACGCCGAGCATTTTCGTCGATTATCTCGTGCTATCGAAAGCCTAGAGGGACCGGTTATGATCGAATACGTCGAGAACAAAGAGGTTATCGCCAAGCGCATAGCGCGTTTCTTCAAGACCGGCGACGTGGTGAACTTAGGTATAGGGCTGCCGACCCTGGTCGGCAACTACGTGCCCGCCGAGGTGACCGTCATCCTGCAGTCGGAGAACGGTCTCATCGGCCTCGGGCCCGCCCCCGCGCCGGGGGCGTCCGACAAGGACCTGACCAACGCCGGCGCCGCCCCGGTGACCATACTGCCCGGCGGAGCCTTCTTCGACTCCGCGACCAGCTTCAGCATCATCCGCGGGGGGCACGTCGACTACACGGTGCTCGGCGTGCTGGAAGTCGACCAAGACGGCAACCTGGCCAACTATAAGATCCCCGGCAAGATGGTGCCGGGCATGGGCGGCGCCATGGACCTGACGACCGGCAGCCGCGTCGTCATCGCCGCCACCACGCACCTTGAGAAGTCCGGAGCCTCCAAGCTCAAGCGCCGCTGCGCGCTGCCCTTGACCGCGGCCCGCGAGGTGGACATCGTCGTCACCGACGTCGGCTTCTTCGAGCTCATGGGGGGCAAGTTCCACCTGATCGAGTACTTCCCGCCGTATACGCCCGAGTGGATACAGGCGCATACGGACGCCGATATCGTGGTGCGCGAGGGCTGCGGCGCCTGCGAGCTTTAAGCTTGGACGTTGGCGGCCGATCGCCGCATGAAAAGGAGCTATAACATGAGCGAAGCGTACATCCTAGGCGCGGCGAGGACCGCGGTCGGCTCGTTCGGCGGGAGCC
>CALKWG010000071.1 GCA_938004315.1 uncultured Spirochaetaceae bacterium | reverse complement strand
ATACGAGATCGTATTCGGTGACTGGAGTTCAGACGTGTGCTCTGCCGATCTGCCTAGTGCTCGAATGCTTCGCCTGCGGCCGGCCGGATCCCCTGGAGGAGGCGCTCTTCGCCCCGGACCGGGAGGATGTCCGCCATATCGTCAACATCGAGTACCTGAGCGCGGAAGCCTACGCCGACGAGCTCCACCTCATGCCCTCGGCGACGCGCTCGCCCCTGGTGAAGAAGCATATCTTCATGCCCGGCTTCACCCCGGCTACGGGCGGGCTCATCGTCGATCCGGCGTTCAAGCGCGCCATGGAGGCATGGGGCGAGGCCAAGGCCGCCGGGCGGGAGGCCCTAGCGCGGGCGCGGGCGGCGCTGATAGCGCGGCTCGGGCTCTCTCTCGCGGCCGAGGCCGGCCCGAAGGATAACGCGGCGGCCGAGCCCCGTGCCGCGGCCGCCGGCGGGAGAGCCGCCGCGCCGGGAAGCCGCGCCCCGGCCGAGCTGGCCGCTCGATTCTGGCTGCCTCTCTTCAGCTACGAGCGGGACTACGGCCCCTTCGTAGCCCAGCTCGCCCGCTCCTTCGACGGCGAGCCGCCGCTCGTCCTGGCCGCCGCGGGCAGGAGCCAGGCCTGCCTCGTCGGAGCATGGGAGCGCGCCGGCCGGCCCTTCCCCCTGATCGCCCTGCCCTTCCTAAGGCAGGAGGGCTGGGATGAGCTCCTGTGCGCCTCGGACGCCGCGCTCGTGCGCGGCGAGGAGAGCCTAGCCCGGGCGGCCTTGGCTGGCCTGCCCTTCCTCTGGCACGCCTACCTGCAGGATGGCGGCCACCACCAGGTCAAGGTCGCCGCGCTCTGCGACAGGCTGGCGCCCTATTTCGAAGCGTCGGAGGCCGACGCGCTCCGGGCCTGTTTCTTGGCGTTGAACGAAAGGGAGGCGGACGGACCGGAGGCGGGCGGCGGCGAGGATATCGGCGCCTTCCTAAAGGTCGTCCGGCGCGAGGCGGCCCGGCCGCCGGCCGAGCAGGCATCCCCGCCGGCCGAGCAGGCATCCCCGGTGACGGGACGCGGCGGCTACGCCGCCTTCGGCCGCGCCCTACGAGAGAACGGCGACATGGCCCTGCGCCTACTGACATTCCTGCGCGCTTTAGTGTAGAATAGCGCACCGAAACGGTACGAAGTGCCCGGAATCGCCGCGGATGCGCGGCCCGGGCGTCGATTTATATCCTTTGCGAGGGTTATTACCATGCTAATGACGTCTGATATCCGCGTCGGCACCGTCTTCAGGGCCGGCGGCGACGTGGTCGTGGTCCAGCGCATGCTGGGCATCAAGGGAGGCCGCAACGGCCAGGTGAAGAAGATGCGCGTCAAGAACATCGTCACCGGCCAGACCTCCGAGCTCGGCCTGGACATGGGCGAGAAGTTCGAGGAAGAGCACCTGGACTACCACAAGATGAAGCTGTCGTATATCGACGGCGAGACCTGGATCTTCATGGACCAGGAGAGCTTCGAGCAGTACGAGCTGACCAAGGAAGACTTGGGCGACAACGCCGGCTACATGACCCCCGAAGACGATTTCGAAGTCGAGGTAGCCTTCTTCAACGAGAAGCCGGTCAGCGTCACCCTGCCCACCGCCATCGTCCGCACCATCACCTACTGCGAACCGGGCATCAAGGGCGACACCTCCGGCAAGTCTTTCAAGCCCGCCACCTTGGACTCCGGCATCGAGGTCTCCGTCCCGCTCTTCTGCGAGATCGGCACCAAGATCAAGATCGACACCCGCGACGGCTCCTTCATCGAGCGCGCCTAAAGGCCGGGCGCGGGCTTCGTCCCGCGCGAGATCGCCTGAGAAAGCCGGCCTCGAGGGCCGGCTTCTTTATTAATGACCGCGAGCCGGGGAGGCCGCCGTGGATAGAAAAGACGCGCTACTTAAGCGCCTGGATGCGATAGCCGCCTCGCTCGAGGCCGACGACGACGGGCTGGCCCTGCTAGGCCTGGGCTCCGTAGGGCGGGAGCTCGAGCGGCTCGACGCCTGGTCCGACCTGGATTTCTTCGCGATCGTCCGCGCCGGCGCCAAGCGGCGCTTCATCGACGAGCTTTCCTGGCTGGAGCGCGCCGCGCCGCTAGCCTATGCCTTCAAGAACACGGCGGATGGATACAAGCTCTTGTTCCAAGACGGCGTCTTCGCCGAGATGGCCGTCTTCGAGCCGGAGGAGCTCGCTAAAATTCCCTTCGCGCCGGGCAGGGCCGTGTGGGTCAGGCCGGGCTTCGACGCTTCCGGGCTCGAGCCGAGGGACGAACGCGGCCGGCTCCGAGGCGATTTCGAGCTACGGCACGCGGCCGAGGAGCTCCTGACCTGCCTCTACGTCGGCCCCTGCCGATGGCGGCGCGGGGAGCGGCTCTCGGCCTGGCGCTTCATCCAATCATACTGCCTGGATCGCTATCTGGAGCTCTCGACCCTCCGTGACCCCCCCGAAGGCGGGGCGGCGGACCTGTACGGCCTCGATAGGCGCTTTGAGCTCCGCTATCCCGAGTCGGCCAAGGGCTTACCGAGCTTCCTACTCGGCTACGAGCGCGTCCCGGAGGCAGCTTCCTGGCTCCTAAGCTGGCTCGGCTCGTGGTACCCGGTTTCACCTGCCTTGAACGCCGAGATCAAGAAGCTACTAGCCTGATCGACGCCGCGGGGCTCTCTCTCGATACGAAAAACGCTCGCTAGCGGCTGCGGGGGCGAACCTTGCCCGACATAAGATATTTTTAACTGGAAATCGTCGTCGACCTAGCCTATGATAAACGTATTCTCGATGGCTATCGGAAAAGGATTTCCACGATGGCAAAAAGTATGGACGTCCTCGAGCTGCTCGAATCGCTCGAGGCCGGCGCCCGAGCGTCCGAGAGCATAGACGGCATCCTCAATAAGGCCTCCGCGGCGGCCCAGGCGGTCGACGAGCTCGCCTCGGGCGGGCGCTCCCCCGCCGGCGCAGACTCGAGCTCGTCGCTCTTCTCCCAACTCCTCGAACGCATCGTGCAGGGCTACGCCTTAAAGGTCGTGGACGATTCCGAAGAAGCGCGGGCCAGCCTTGAGATACTCCTCGACGGCGTCCCCGATTCGGTGCTGATCATGTCGCTCTCCGGCGCGATACTCGAGGCCAACCAAGCCTTCTTCTCGGGCTTCGGCTACGACCGGGCCGAGCTCGTGGGCCGCTCCATCTACGAGCTCCTGCCGGAAGCCTACCGGGGCGCCTTCCACGAGCGCCTGGCGGCCTTCGCCATCGGGGGCGCTAGGCAGCTGGCGGCGCCCATAGCGGCCGACGACGTGCTGGCCTTCCGCGGCCTCAAGCGAGACGGCTCGGTCGTATCCATGGACTGCCTCCTCTCGGCGATCCAGCTACGCGGCGAACCGGCCGTGATCGCGCTCATCCGCGACCTCTCGTTCGATCAGGAGCTCATACGCCAGCTCAAGGAGAGCAAGGAGCATTACGTAGCGCTCTCGGAGACCATCACCGAGGCGATCTTCAGGCTGGACGTCAACTTCTCCGTCATCTTCGCCAATTCGGGCGTCCTCAACACCTTCGGCTGGGAGCGCCACGAGGTGGTCGGCCAGCCCTTCAGCATGCTCTTCCCGCCGGAGGTCTTCGCCAAGCACGCTGACGAGTTCCGCAAGTACTTCTACGTCGACGACCGCGACCGCCTCGCGCTTGGCATGAAGCGCACCTTCGAATTCCTAGGCTCAACCAAGCACCGCGGCGTCACGCCCATGGAGATGTCCTTCGGCAACTCCAAGGATTGCCTGGGGCGTACCCTGACCTGCGTCATACGCGACATCAGCCAGCGCAAGACTTTAGAGCGCAAGCTCAGGCACCTGGCCTTCCACGACAAGCTCACGGGCCTGGGGAACCGCGACCTGTTCATGCAGGAGATCACCTTGACGGCCCGGCGACTAGCCGACGTGCCGGAGGCGCGCGCCGTCGTGCTCTTCCTGGACCTGGACGGCTTTAAGCGCGTCAACGATACGATAGGCCACGACGCCGGCGACCAGCTCCTGGTGGAGACGGCTAAGCGCCTGCGCGTCTGCATACGCGACGAGGACTCGGCGTACCGCTTCGGCGGCGACGAGTTCGTGCTGCTCCTATCGGAGGTGCGGGACGCGGCCGACGGGGTGCTGGTAGCCGAGCGCATCTTGAAGAGCGTCGCCGAGCCCTACCTCCTGCGCTCCAAGCTCAAGGCTTCGGGCAGCCGCGTGAACGTCGGGGTATCCATCGGCGTAGCCGTCATGCCCGACCACGGCTCGTCCGTAGAGGAAGCTATTAAGAGCGCCGATATCGCCATGTACTGCTCCAAGGAGGAAGGCAAGAACCGCTACACGGTCTACGACCCGGCGGTCTCGGCCAAGGCCAAGGAGC
>CALKWG010000070.1 GCA_938004315.1 uncultured Spirochaetaceae bacterium | reverse complement strand
CGTTTCGTCAGCGGGCTTTAGCCCTGGACGACCTCGCTCACGCCGGGGACGACCTTCTTTAGATAGGCCTCGACGCCCTGCTTCAGGGTCATGATGGCCATGGGGCAGGAACCGCAGGCGCCGGTCAGGCGCACGGTGACCTTGCCGGACTCGTCGACTGAAATTAGCTCTATATCGCCGCCGTCGGCCTGGAGGGAGGGCCGGACGTCCTGTATCGCTTTGAGCACGGAATCATGATCGGGCATAGCAACTCCTTGCCTTCCAATGTAGCCAAGCCTTAGAGGGGCGGTCAACTAGAGCGCGGCGCGACGAGCGCGCCGTGAAACGCCTTCTGTAGCCCAAAAGGCCCGGTCCGTGCTATCATCAGGCGGAAAAATCCAGAGGCGAGGACCCCGCATGTCCAGGACCATAGTATTCGTCAACCAAAAGGGCGGCGTCGGCAAGACCACCTCCGCCATCAACCTCGGCGCCTACCTAGCCCAGGCGGGCAAGCGCGTCCTGCTCATAGACTTCGACCCCCAGGCCAACCTGACGAGCGGCGTCGGCGGCAAGGCCGGCTCGCGCGGCATCTACGAAGTCATCTCGGGCCAGTCGGACATGGCCGAGGTCATCGTCGACGCCGGTATTCCGGGCTTAAAGCTCGCGCCTTCGTCGATTGACCTGTCCGGCGCGACGGTCGAGCTGGTCAACCGGGAGGACCGCAACGATTTCCTCAAAAGCGCCATTGCCCAGGTCAAGGATCAGTTCGACTATATCCTGATCGATTGCCCGCCCTCGCTCGGCGTCCTTACCCTGAACGGCCTGGCGGCGGCCGACGAGGTGCTCATACCCCTGCAGTGCGAATACTTCGCCTTGGAGGGCCTGTCGCTCATCCTGCAGACTATACAGCTCGTGCAGAAGGGCATGAACCCGCGCCTACGCATCGCGGGCATACTCTTTACCATGTACGATTCGCGCACCAAGCTAGCCCAGGACGTCGTCCAACAGGTCAGCTCTTACTTCAAGGACCGCGTGTTCAGCACCATTATCCCGCGCAACGTACGCCTCTCCGAGGCGCCGAGCCACGGCCAGCCTATCTGCCTCTACGACCCCGCCTGCGTCGGGGCCAAGAGCTACCAGCGCCTGGCCGCCGAGGTGGCCGCCCGTGGCTAAGTCCGGCTTAGGCAGGGGCCTAGGCGCCCTGATACCCGAGAGCGCCCTCGACGCGCCTCGGGCCGAGGACGGCGATAGGGACGCCGCCGGCTCTCCCCTACGCTCCGGCGAAGGGGTCCGCTCCGTCCCGCTCGGACGCGTCAGCCCGAACCCCGAACAGCCGCGCAAGCGCTTCGACGACGCCTCCCTGGCCGAACTAGCCGCCTCCATCATGCGCCACGGCGTCATCCAGCCCCTCATCGTGGAGCCGGACGGCAAGGACGGCTACCGCATCGTCGCCGGCGAGCGACGCTGGCGCGCGGCAGGCCTGGCGGGCCTGCGCGAGATACCGGTCATCGTCCGCGAGCTCGGCCACGAGAAGCGCATGGAGGTGGCCCTCGTGGAGAACGTCCAGCGCGAGGACCTGAATCCCGCCGACGAGGCGGAGGCCTATAGGCAGCTCATGGAGGCGACCGGCCTTACCCAGGAGGAGGTCGCCGAGCGCGTCGGTAAAAGCCGGCCTGCCATCGCCAATTCGCTCAGGCTCCTCAACCTACCGCCCGACGCGATGGAGGCCCTGCGCTCGGGGCTTATCAGCGCCGGCCACGCCCGCGCCGTCCTGGCGGTCCTGAACCCCGCCCATCGCGCCTCGCTCCTGAAACGCATCGTAGACGACGGCATCTCGGTCCGCGAGGCCGAGGCCCTGGCCCAGGACCTGAACGGCGGGAAGCGACGCGAGGAGGCTCCTAAGAAGGAAAAGCCTGCGCCCAAGCCGCTCGACCCCGACCTGGCCGCCTTGGAGCAGAACCTGATCGGGCGCTTAGGCACCAAGGTGACCATCAAGGGCGACGCGGGCAGGGGCAGTATCCTCGTCGAATACTTCTCCCTGGACGATTTGGATCGCATCTACGCGCTCATGACGGGGGAGACGGGTTGATACGCGGGGGCCCCTTTACCGTCCGAGTCCGTCGACCCGCCTCGATTCGTCAGCTCTGCGCCGCAGCGGCGGTCCTCGCGGCGCTCGCCGCGCCCTCGGCGGCGGCCCAAGACCGCGGCCCGCCGACCATGCCGCCGGGAGGCTTCGACGCGCGCGTCGGACGGGCCCCCGGCGCCGAGCTCGAGGCCTTGTTGGGTAAGCCGCGAGTCGTCGACAGCGACCACTATAATTTTAACGACCCCGACAGCGGCGAGCGCCGCATGGCCGGTTGGGTCGAGGCCGAGATCGTCATAGACGCGCCGGTCGGCGCCGTAGCGTCGGTGATCAACGACCCGGCCGCCTTCCCGAGCTTCATGCCCATGATACTCGGGACCGAGCTCCTAGAAGATTCGGAAGAGCACACGTCTGAACTCCAGT
>CALKWG010000069.1 GCA_938004315.1 uncultured Spirochaetaceae bacterium | reverse complement strand
CAGTACCGCTTCGGCCTGAACGGCCGCCGCTCCATGAGCCTGAAAGAGATCGGCGACCGCTTCAAGCTCACCAAGGAGCGCATCCGCCAGATCGAGAAGAGCGCCTTAAAGCGCCTGGCCGACCCCGAGCGCGCCGATTCCCTCGTGGGCTACGTGGCTTAAGATTTAGCCCACGCCGCCCTCGACGCGGGCGGAAGCGAGAGAAGCGCGGCGGCCGAGTCCCGCCGCGTTTTTTTTGCGCCCGCGCCCATCGCCGCCTTGTATTGGCGGGATGCCCTCCCGATAGCCGCCGCACCCCTCGCCCCCGGCGGCGGGAAACGTTAGAATAGCGTTATGGAACAGTTATTCGCTTGGCTCGGCGGCGGCTACGTCGACTTCTACTCGGCCCTGGCTAGGCTCATCCTGAGCCTCCTGGCCTGCGGTACCATCGGCCTTGAGCGCGAGATGCGCCGGCAGACCGCCGGCTGGCGCACCCACATCATCATCGGGCAGGGCGCCACGCTCCTCATGATCCTGTCCATTTGGCTACCGCAGACCATAGCCGGCGATAAGGGCGACCCCGGGCGCATCGCGGCCCAGGTCGTGTCCGGCATAGGCTTCCTGGGCGCCGGCGCCTTCATCAAGGTGGGCAACAACATGAAGGGCGTCACGACCGCGGCCACCATCTGGTTCGTGGCGGGCCTGGGCCTGACGATCGGCGCCGGCATGTGGCAGGCCGCCCTGGCCGCGCTCGGCATCAGCCTCGTTATCCTCATCTTCCTGGAGCCCTTGGAGCGCGCCTGGTTCCCCACCGAGCGCCTGAAGCTCCTGCAGATCTGGTACGACGGCTCGTCCTTCGACAAGGCGGCGGTACGCTCCACCCTCTCGGCCTTCGGCATCAGCGTGCAGACCATGGACGCGTCGTTGGCGGTGCGCAAGAAGCAGGCCCGGATCTCGGCCCTGGTCAAGGTGCCCGTGGCCGCCGACCTCGAGGCGCTCTTCGAGCGGCTCAAGGAAACCGGCAAGGTGAGCAAGGTCAGGCTGCACGAAAACTACTAGGGGAGGGACGGCTGATTCGCGGGACGGATATCCTTGTTTCCTGGCCGATCGATCGGTATAATGTAAGACGAGGGGGCTATCGATGCAAACGGTTACCATTTCTAGCAAATACCAGATAGTCATCCCCAAGGAAGTCCGCGAGAAAGCCGGGCTCCGTCCCGGCGCGCCGCTCGAGGTGCTCTGCTACGGCGGACGCATAGAACTCGTACCGATCGGTCCCATGGCTAGCTTGCGCGCTTCGCTCCCGGGATTGAATACGGATATCGATCGAGACGAGAACGGCGACGACCGCGGGACGTGGCTGTGAATGTCGTCGCCTCAAGTTGTTGGCTTGAATACCTAGCCGGTAGCGAGATCGGCGACCGCGTCTCTTCCGCCGTCGAGGATATAGGAAACCTTCTGGTCCCTTCGATTTCGATATACGAGGTCTTTAAGAAGCTTCTACGCGAATCGGGAGAAGAGTACGCCCTAAAGGTCGCCGCTCACATGTCGCAGGGGCTCGTGTTGGATTTGGACGCAGACTTGTCTATAGAGGCAGCGCGAATCGGCGTCGAGCGGGGGCTCCCTTTAGCGGATAGCATAATCTACGCCAGCGCCGCGCGCTTCGGGGCGACGCTTTGGACCCAAGATGCGCACTTCAAGGGGCTGCCGGGCGTCGTCTTCTTCGAAAAAGCTTAGGCCTTTAGGCTTCCAACTCCCCGCCGCGGGCCTTGAGCTCGTCCTTCAGCTTCAGGTACTCGCCGTTCAAGCGCGACATGCGCAGGTTGAGCCGCGCCAGGCGCTGGGCCAGGAGCCTGGCTAGGAAGATGCCGTAGTGCGGGTTGTCCTTGATGAGGTTCACGAAGTCCTGCTTGGAGATGCGAATGAGCACGCTCGGGCCCTTGGAGACCACGGTGGCCGAGCGGCGGTTGGACAGGAGGAAGCTCATCTCGCCTAGGAACATGTCGTCCGGCGTGAGCGCGGAGACGAGCTTGCCCTTGGAGTAGACGTAGAGCGTGCCGGAGACGATGTAGTAGAGGTAGTCCGAGTGCTCGCCCTCCTGGCATACGTACTGCCCGTCCTGGAAGCGCAGCTCCTGCGAGCTGTCGAAGATGGCCGGGATGACGTTGGACTCGTTCCTCTGGTGCTCGATCTCGAAGGAGACCTCGTTGCCCTTGTCGTTATAGCGCAGGGCGGAGACGTAGATCTGGGCCATGCTCATGCCCATGCCGTGCAGCTCCGGCTGCTCGCGTTTAACCTCGAGCCGGGCGCGCCAGTCGAAGCCGTCGCCCTCGTCGCGTATGACGAAGGCGCTGTGCTCGGGGCTGATCGTATAGCTGAAGTATACCTTCTTAGCCTTCACCTCGGGCGCGGCGTTCTTCTGGCGGATGAGCTCCATGATGTCGCGGTTGGCCTCGAGCCAGGCCGTCTTCTCGTCGTAGCTGATCTTGCAGTTGCCGTGCTCTAT
>CALKWG010000068.1 GCA_938004315.1 uncultured Spirochaetaceae bacterium | reverse complement strand
AAGGCCGGGCGCTTCGAGAGGCGCTACCTCAAGGCCATAGAGCTCGACGCGGACAAGAAGCTCCTTAGCGACTCTTTCGAACTCCGGGACGGGGCATATCGCCTACGTGACGGCCTTAGCGCGGCGGAGCTCAAGCGTCTGAACGCGCTCGCGCCGTTCATCAAGGCCAACGCGGGCTTCGTGAAGGGCCCGCCGCTCGTAGCCTTCGGGCTCCTGGCGTTCGGCGCGGCCGCCTTCGGCGCCGTCGGCATGAATCCCCTGCTGGAGCGGGGCGTCGAGCTGGGCCTGGAGGCCGTATTCGGCGCTAAGGTCGAGCTCGACGGCTTCAAGTTCTCGCCCTTCGGCATGCGCGCCGGCGCGGACGCGCTCCGCATAGCCGACGCCGCCTCCCCCATGACGAACCTCTTAGTGCTCGGCCGCATGGAGCTCAGGCTGAACCCGGCCGCGGCCCTCCGCGGCAGGCTCTATATCGAGGAGCTCAGCGCCGCGTCCATCGCGACGGGCACGCCGCGGGCCGAATCGGGCGCCCTTCCCGAGAGGCCGGCCCCCGAGGCCAAGCCTCGGCGGGAGCGGCCCGAGACGCCGCCCTTGGTGGACTTCGAGCGCTTCGACGCGGCGGCCCTGCTCGAGGCCGAGCGAGCCAAGCTAGCCAGCGCGGCCGCCTACGCCGAGGCCGAGACGGCCTACGAGGCGGCCATCGAGCGCTGGACCGGGCGGCGCGCCTCGTCGGAGGCGGCCATCGCCAAGGCCAAGGACTCGTACTCCAGCCTCGTCGCCCTGGACGTCGCGGGCATACGGAGCGTCGACCAAGCGACCAAGGCCCTCGGCGAGCTCCGCTCCGCCGTCTCCGCCGCCCAGGGCCTGCGCGCCGAGGCCGACGGGCTGGTCAAGAATATAGGCGACGACAAGGCCAAGCTGGACGGCCTCGTCCGCGCCGCCCGCCTGGCGGTCGACCGGGACCTGGCCTACCTCAAGGCCTTCGTGAACCCCAAGAGCGGCGTCGCGATGGCGGCCATAGAGCCGGCCCTTCGGGCGACCCTGTCGGACGCGGCGGAGCGCTACCTGGAGCTCGGCGCCAAGGCCTTGGCGGCCGCGACGGCGCTGGCTACGCCGCCGGCGGAGCGCGAGGCCAAGCCCGACCGCCGTGGCCGCGTCGTACGCTACGCGGGCGAGCGCTACCCGGCCTTCCGACTCGAGCTCCTGTCGGCGAGCTTCAAGGACCAAGGCGGCTCCTGGGCCTTCGAGCTACGGGAAGTCTCGAGCGATCCCGCCCTGCTTCGCTCGCCGACGAGCCTCAGCGTCCGGGGGCAATCGAAGGACGGCGTCGCGGCCGAGCTGAGCGCCGAAGCCTACTTGGATAAGGCCGACCCGCGCTCCTTTATGGCCCGGGCGGAGCTTGCGGGCCTACCCGTGGCCTTGGAAGGCGAACTGAGCGCCGTGGGCCTGGCCGGCCTCCGCGGTACGGCCTCCGGCGAGCTCCGTTTAGAGGGCGACAAGGACGGCGCCGTGCGCGGCGGACTTACGATGGACATGAACCGACCCGCGGTGGCCCAAGCGAGCGGGACGATAGGAAGGGCCGTCGCCGACGCCCTCGCGGCGGCCGGGGCCGTCAAGCTGAGCGCGGACTGGGAGAGCGGCGGCGCGGGCCCCGAGCGCTTCGCCTTCGCGACCGACCTGGATCGCCTCGTAGAGGACGCGGTGCGCCGCATAGCGGAAGCCTACGCCAGGCAGGCGGCGGCGGCCGTCGAGGCGGAGCTGCGTCGCTACGTATCCGAGGAGCTGGCGGGTAAACTAGCCTCGGCGGACGATTTCGAGGCGCTCTTCGCGGCCGCCAAGGGCGACCAGGCCGCCGCGGCCGCGCTCCAGAGGAGCCTGGACGCCAAGCGTCAGGCGGTGGAGGATAAAGCCAAGGCTTTAGCCGCCGCGGCGACCTCGGAAGCCCAAAAGGCCGCCCAGGAGGCGCTCCGCGGCGTTACCCTGCCTTCGATTCCCCGGGTCGGCCCCTAAGGCTTAGCCTTTCGGCCGCCCGCCTCGGCCGACGAAGAGCCTGCGGAGCAGGGCGACCTTCTCGAAGCGCTTCTCCTGGCCGCGGAGCAGGCGCCCGATGTTCGCCCGGTGCGTGAAGGCGATAAAGGGCGCGGCGAAGAGGCCGAAGCCCAGGAGCCAGGGCGACTGGCCGGCCGCGCCGAAGGCCGGCGCGATTAGCGCCACGCTCAAGGCGCAGGCGGCGGAGATGGACGAGAGCGAGACGATGCCCGTTGATAGCAGGACGAGCGCGAAGGCGGCGGCGGCCGGGGCGAAGGCCGCCGGGGCGAAGGCCAAGATGGCGCCGGCCGCCGTGGCCACGCCCTTGCCGCCCCTAAAGCCGGCGAAGACCGTCCAGACATGCCCCGCCACGGACGCCAGGCCGCAGAGCAGCATGGCTCCCTCGCGGGCCACGGGCGGCGGAGCCCCGGCCGATCCGGCGGCCAGGAGGCTCAAGGCGGCGGCGGCCAGGTAGCCCTTGCCGAGGTCGACCAGGGCGACCGCCAGGCCCGCCTTCCAACCGAAGACCCTGAAGGCGTTCGTGCCGCCGGCGTTCCCCGAGCCTTCGTTCCGCGGATCGCGCTTGAAGAAAACCTTCCCCACGACCACGGCCGTCGGGAAAGAACCGGCGAGGTAAGAGAGGACGAGCGCGAGGGCCAAGCCGATCACGCGCCGGCCTCGGAAGCCGCGGCCGACATTAAGCCCGGCGACGAGGCGCTATCGACGAAGCCCTTCGACTCAGGCGGCATGAGGAAGGCCAAGGCTACGGCGCCCAGGCCTCCGTGGACGGCCAGGGCCGGGCCTATGTTCGTTATCTCAAGCCCCTCGCCGCAGGCGTAACGCTCCTCCAATGCCCGCTTAAGCTCCGTCGCGTCGGCCTCGGCGTCTACATGCCCGATGAGGGCCTCGAGCCCCGATCCCAGCGGCAGGAGCTTCTCGACTTTCTTCAGAATCGCGCGGACGCCCTTGTCGGGCCCCAGGTACAGGCCTTCCGACGCCGCCTTGCCGTCCTGCCCGACGGTCAGGACCGGCCGCAGGCCGAAGGCGCGGGCGGCCAGGCTCTTCATTCCCTTAAGCCGGCCCGAGCGCAGGAGCCCGTCCAGGTTGCGCGCGGCGACCAGGAGCCGCACCCGGCCGGCGGCGTCCTCGGCGACGGCCATGACCTCGTCGGCGCGGGCCCCGCGGGCGGCGGCCTCGGCGGCTTTCAAGGCCACGAGGCCGGCGCCGACCGAGATCTGGCGCGTATCGAAAGCCCTGAGCCGCTTGGACTCCTTGGCCCCCCGGGCGCTGCGGCGGCCGGCCTCGAGGGTGCCCGAGAGCGCTTCCGAGATACCTAGGTATACGGCCTCGTCGGCTTGGCCCAAGGCCAGGTCGAACTTCCTGGCGAACGAGGCGGCGCTCGGCTGGCTGGTGGTCGGATAGCGGGCCGGCGCCGTCCGCAGATAGGCGGAAAGCCCCTCCGCGTCGAGGCCAACCCCGTCAAGGTAGCTCTTGCCTTCTATAATCACCTGCACGGGCACCGTCTCGACGCCCAAGGCCAGCTTGGCCTCGTCGGGCAGGTCCGCCGCCGAGTCGACGACCACGGCGCAAGGCCTATGGCCGGCCGCGGCTCGCCGTAACTGCAGGACCATATCGTCGGCCTTGGGCTGCTCCACCGAGCCGAAGGAGGCCAAGGCGGCGAACACCGCCGCCGGGTCGTCGCTATGGACGTGGGCCTTGGCCAGGCGTTCCGAGCCGGCTACCACGACCGAGTCGCCTAAGCGTTCGAGCGAGGCCCGCAGGGCCGCTAGATCGATGCCCTCCCCGCCGACCAGGGCTTCGACGCAGTAGCGCCGGCTCGGCTCCTCGCCGGGCGGGAGCGTCTCCGGAGGGCTCATGGCGAAGGCTTCGTCGGCCGTCGGTTCCGGTAGATCCCGGATCGAGCCGCGCTGGATGAAGCCGTAGACGCCTTCTATCAGGCGGACGAAGCCTAAGGCGCCCGCGTCCACCACGCCGGCGCGCTTGAGCTCGGGCAGGAGCTCCGTGGTGCGCTCGAGCGAGGCCCGCGCGTCGGCCAGGGCGGTCTTGAGGAGCTCGAAGAAATCGTCGGTCCGCTGCGCGGCGCGGGCGAGGGACTCGCCCCAGTCGTGCAGCACCGTCACGATGGTACCCTCTTTAGGGGCCGAGAGCGCGGCGCGGGCGGCGGCCGCCGCCCGGCGCGCGGCCTGGGCGAAGCGCCTCGTCCCGACGCGGGC
The DNA here is from genome assembly GCA_938004315.1 of uncultured Spirochaetaceae bacterium. Lineage (GTDB taxonomy): Bacteria > Spirochaetota > Spirochaetia > Treponematales > UBA12059 > DAIPLR01. Next base: position 4,075 of record CALKWG010000068.1, on the reverse strand, counting down.
CTCGTCGGCCAGGTCTTCCGCCAAGCCTTGGAAGAACTGCGCCAGGATGGCCCCGGAATTGCCGCGCGCGCCGGCCAAGGCGGCCTCGGCCGCGAGCCTGGCGGTGCCGCCGATATGGGCCCCGGAGGCCGGGGCCAAGCCGCTCGACAGGGCGAAGGCGGTAGCCGCCATGTTAGCGCCGGTATCGCCGTCGGCTACGGGGAACACGTTGATGCGATCTAAGAAGCCGGCGCTTTCGATGAGGAGACCGGCTCCGGCTATGAGGCCGCGCCGTAGGCGGCGGCCGTCGATATAGGCGATCTTCATGACAAGAAAGTGTATTGTGTCAAACGCCATTAGTCAACCGAGGGAATCAGCTATATTAAAACGCCGCCGTAGGCCTCATCGTCCGTCGGGACATAGGCTATCGGGTCGGGCGAGGCCCCGGCCTGCCGATAGTATAGATATGAAACAGCCGCCACTCGCCTCGCCGGCGCAGCCAGGATTCTCATCCGCCGTAGCGGCCGCCGCGTTCGCCGCCCTCCTGCTCATAGCCGCGCCGGCCGCCCCCGTCGCCGCGCAGCCGGCGGCCCGGGCCCAGGCGCCGTATGAGACGGGCCTGGCCTCGTGGTACGGCGTCCCCTTCCACGGCAGGCTTACCGCCTCCGGCGAGCGCTACGACATGGAGGCCATGACCGCCGCCCATAAGACCCTGCCCTTCGGCTCCCTGGTGCTCGTCCGCTGCGTGGATACCGGCCTATCGGTCGAGGTACGCATAAACGACCGCGGCCCCTTCGTGGCCGGCAGGATCATAGACCTGAGCGCCGCGGCCGGACGGGCCTTAGGCTTGGAGAGCCGAGGCTTGGCGCGCGTCGAGCTCCGCGTGATCTCCCGGCCCCCCGGCGCGCCTCAGGCGGCCGCCGGCGCGCCTCCGCCGGGCCCGCGCGTCCAGCTGGCCAGCTACGCCTCGGAGCGTCGGGCCGCGGAGCTCGCCGCGGCCTTAGGCGGGGGCGGCCTCTCGGCCGCGGTGGAGCGATCGGCCTCGGGGCATTACCGCGTCGTCCTCCCCGCCCGCGACCGGGCACACGCTGCCGAGCTCCTCGCCGCGGCGAGGGCGCGCGGCTTCGCGGACGCCTTCGTCAAGGAAGGCGAGTAGTCGTCCGCGTAGTTCAGGCGCATACGTCGATTGACAGGCGGACGCGCCCGATTTACCATGGCCGCATCTCGAACGATACGTAGAAAGTTCGGCTCCGGGGGTCGTCCGTGGCGATAGAAGGCGGATCCATGGCGGCGATTTGGCTTTCCCAGGCGGCCGCCGCCGCCGTGGTCGTGTATCTCGTCTCAGGTTTTAAAATATTAACTCTCAACTTAAACGGACGGCCGAACCGCGTAGCCGCCGCGCTCTGCCTTACCCTGGCGCTCTGGGCCTTGCAGGCCGCGCTGTCGTACTCGACCCGGGACCCGTCCCTCACCGTAGCGCTCTCCAAGCTCCTGTCATGGACCTGGACCTTCTTCCCGGTCCTGGCCTTCCACCTGAGCCTCGAGGTACGCGACCCTCCCCAGGCGGGGGAGCGCCCGCGCCCCGATCGACTACGCATCGGCCGCGTCGCGCTCGCCGTCGGCTACCTAGACGCCGCGTACCTGTACTACCTCCTGGCCGGCCCGCTGCTCATGGGCGCCGAACGCCGCGCGGGCTACTGGTCGGTAGCCATACGGCCGGGGCTCGGCTTCTCCGCCTTCTCGGCCTTCTACTTCGGCTATAACCTCTTGGCCATCTCGGTAGTCATCGGCCGGCTCCTCGTCTCCAGGAGCCCCCGCGAGCGGCGCCGGCTCGCCATCGTGGCCGCGACCCATACCGTCTCGATACTCGGCGGCTTCACGACCGACACGGTGCTCGGCTTCCTCGGCGTGGACTTCCCGCGCGTCGGCGTCCTCTGGGCCGGGGTCTGGGCGGTCGGCTTGAACGTCGCCATGGCCCGCTACGGCTTCCTCTCGCCCTTCACCGCCAAGGAGATAGGCCTCCTTATGGACCGCTTCATCGAGCGATCCATGGACGGCATCGTCATCTGCGACCCCGCCGGCCGCGTCATCTACTGGAACGCGCCCTTGGCCGAGTATACCGGCGTTAGCGCCGACGAGGCGAAGGCCCTGACCATCTACGAGCTTTACGATCGCCTGGCCGGCTTGGCCGGCGGCAAGCGCTCGGCCGCCGAGGCCATGCGGGCCGTCGGCGAGGCGAGCTCCTCGGGCGGCGCCCGCCTCTCGGAGATGGAGATCGTGCGCCCCGACGGAGGGCGGCGCTGGCTTCAGGCGAGCGCCTTCACCATCCCCGGCGAGGCCGGCGAGATCCTGGCCTTCGTCATCCGCGACGTCAGCCGGGAAAGGCGGGCCGCGGAGGAAGCGCTGGAGCGGCTCAGGCGCCAAAGCCACGCGCAGAAGATGGAAGCGCTCGGAGCCCTCGCCGCCGGCATCGCGCACGACTTCAACAACACCCTAGGCGGCATCGTCGGCGCCGCCTCGGTCATACGAATCTGCCTGGGCGACATGGAGCGGGTGCCGCATGAGGTGCTCCGGGGCGTCGATATCATCGAGGGCTCGGCCCAGCGCGCGGCCAGCTCCATACGAGGGCTCATGGCCTTCGCCAAGGACATACCGCAGCGCAGCGGGGCCTTCAGGCTGGGCGAGGCGGCCATGCGCGTCGCCGAACTGGCCAGGCGCTCCATGGGCCCGCCCGTGCGCATCGAGACCGATGGCCTCGAGGCCGAGGCCTGGGTGCGCGGCGACCCCCTGCAGATAGAGCAGCTCATCCTGAACTTGGTCATCAACGCGGAGCACGCCCTTACCATCATGAGGCCGCCGGGGCAGGAGCGGGGCGGGACCATCCGGGTGAGCCTACGGTCGGAGGATTCCGGCCGGGATGAGGGCCAGGCGGCCTATTGGGCCTTGACGGTCCGCGACGACGGCGTGGGCATGGACGAGGCGACGGCCGCCAAGGTCTTCGACCCCTTCTACACGACCAAGGGCCCCGAGCAGGGTAGCGGCCTGGGGCTCGCCATGGCCCAGCTGATCGCCAAGCAGCACGGGGGCTACCTGGGCCTTACGAGCGCGCCGGGCGAGGGCTCGGCCTTCACGCTCTACCTACCGGAGGACGTCGAGGCGAGTAAGCCCCAGAGCAGGCCCAGACCGAGCGCTACGAGCAAGGCGGCGGAGACGAAGCCGGCGCGATAGGCCGCGACCGCTCCCGTACCGGCGCCCATGAGCGCGTCGATCAGCGGCCCGGTGACGAAGGTAGCCGATACGCCCCAGCTGAGGAAGAAGGTGGCGTTATAGTACGCGAACCAGCGGCCGCGGCGCTCGGGCGGAATGAGGGCGGCGGCGAAGGCGTACGACGAGGCCCCGACGCTGGCGTCGGCGGCTCCCTTGAGCGCCGCGGCCGCGAGCACCCAGCCCAGGCCCGGGGCCGCCGCGTGCATGGCCAGCGAGCAAAGCCCGGCGGCCGCCCCTGCCGCGAGGAGCCTACGGACGCCGAGCCTGCGCCCCAAGAGCCCCGCCAGGAGCCCGAAGGCTATCACCGCCGCCGACTCGACGTTGCTGGCCAGGGCTATGGCCGACGCCGGCGCGGCGAAGCCCTCGGCCAAGTCCATGAATTGGCCGCGGAACGCGCCGACCGAGTTAACGCCAGAGTTGATAAGCAGCATGGCGCCTAGGAAGATCGCGAAGCTACGTAGCGCGCCGGGCCTGGGGGGGGAGGCTTCCCTCGTGCCCTCGGCCGCGGCGCCGACGGTCGCGGCGCCGGCCGCCCCCTCCCCGGCGAGAGCCGCCCCCGCCGGAGACGAGGCGAGCCCGCCCTCGGGCATGAATAGGAGGGGTATAGCGGAGACGAACATGACGCCCGCCGCCGTGAAGAAGATGGCCCCCGAACGGAAGCCCCAGCCGGGGTACATGAGCCGGAGGCCGTCGTACAGCATCGCGCCGATCGCCGCGCCCAGGATGCGGCCGAAGCCGCCTATGGCCGCCAACTTCCCCTGCACCGCGTTGCGCTCGTCGGGCGCGAGATCGGAAGAGCACACGTCTGAACTCCAGTCACCGAATACGA
>CALKWG010000067.1 GCA_938004315.1 uncultured Spirochaetaceae bacterium | reverse complement strand
ACGCGCCACCTACAGCTCCGGAGGCTGTCGCTCTATCCAAATGAGCTAATCGCTCGCTCATGGCCATACTAGTGCCCGCGAGGCCGCTCTGTCAATAACGGACGGCTTTCGCTATCATACGCTCCATGTTCACCGATCCCATACTCCTCGCGAGCGCCTCGCCGCGCCGACGCGAGCTCTTGCAGAGGCTCGGCGTCCCGCTATTGGCTCTGCCCGCCGACATCGACGAGAGCGTGGCCGACGAGCTCCATGTCGCCGAGCGCGTAGCGCGCCTGGCCGAGCTTAAGGCCCAGGCGGCCGAGGCCCTCCCCTGGCCCTATGCCGAGCCGCGGCCGCGCTGGATACTCGGCGCCGACACCTTGGTAGCCGCGGGCGAGCTCGTCTTCGGCAAGGCCGCGGACGAGGGCGAGGCGCGCGCGACGCTCAGGCGCCTCGCCGGCGCTTGGCACGAGGTGCATTCAGGCCTCGCCGTCCTGGACGCGTCGACCGGCGCGGTCCGCTCGGCCGTCTCGACCACCAGGGTGCTCTTCGGGCCTATGTCCGAAGCCGAGATCGAGACCTACCTAAGCCTGGGCGAGTGGCGCGGCGTGGCCGGCTCGTACCGCCTGCAAGAGGCGGCCTCGCTCTTCGTCGAGCGCATCGAGGGCTCGTACAGCGGCGTCGTGGGCTTGCCACTACGGGAGTTTTATGGCATCCTACGCGCGGTTGGCTATCCGCCGTTCGCGGAAGCCGCCGGGCGGCCGTTACCCTTGGGCGACGGCATCGCTTAATTTTCCGTAATCCTCCGGCTATCGGCCGGCATAACGGGATTGCGAGAACTAGAGAAGGGGTCGCGCCTACGGAGGCGCGGCACGGGAGGAATACGTGGCCGTAGTCACTATGAAGAGCCTCTTGGAGTCCGGCGTACATTTCGGACACCAGGTAAAGCGCTGGGATCCGCGCATGAAGAAGTTCATCTTCGCCGAGCGGAACGGCATTCACATCATCGACCTGCAGAAGACCATCCAGTCCATCAAGGAAGCCTACGAAGCGGTCCGCAAGACCGTGGCCGCCGGCAAGCCGGTGCTCTTCGTCGGCACCAAGAAGCAGGCTCAGCAGGCTATCCAGAAGGAAGCCGAGCGCTGCGAGCAGTTCTACGTGAACAACCGCTGGCTCGGCGGCATGCTCAC
>CALKWG010000066.1 GCA_938004315.1 uncultured Spirochaetaceae bacterium | reverse complement strand
GGCGACCACCGAGATCTACACTCTTGCCCTACACGACGCTCTTCCGATCTCTTATATAAGCGCGATAGCAAGAGGTCCACGGCCGCCTTTTCGAAGGCGGCCGCGATGTTTTCGGGGCTCTTCTCATACGCCGGATCCCAGAACTGGTCCAGCTGCCTGATGGCCGCCGTCTTTAGGCCGGAGTACGAGACGTCGTAGCGGTGCTCGCCCTTGTACAGGTTCGGCCGCGGGAAGCGGCAGGCGCGGGCGTCGCCGCGGCGCGCGAGTCGGTCTATGGCCACGCCGCCGGGATAGCCGAAGCCGTAGTGCTTGGCAACCTTGTCGAAGGCCTCGCCCACGGCGTCGTCTATGGTGGTTCCCAGGATGCCTATGTCGTCGAAGCCGTCGGCGCGGCAGATCATGGTATGGCCGCCGGAGACGATGAGGCCGATGAAGGGATAGGCCAGGTCCTCGGAGAGGAGCGGCGCGTACAGGTGGGCTAGGATATGGTTAACGCCGACTAGGGGCTTATCGCAGGCCCAGGCCAAGGCCTTGGCGTATGACAGGCCGACGAGCAGGGAGCCTGCCAGCCCCGGCTTGACCGTCACGGCTATGCCGTCTACGCCGCCCATGTCCAGGCCGGCCTCGCTTAAGGCGCGGTCGACGACGCCGCGTATCCACTCGGTATGCAGGCGCGAGGCGATCTCTGGCACCACGCCGTCGAACTCGGCGTGCCTGGCTATCTGCGTGGCGACGACGTTCGACCTGATGAGCTTGCCGTCCTCGACGACGGCGGCGGCGCATTCGTCGCAGGACGACTCAATCCCCAGTATCGTCATCGAAGCCGTCCATCATGAAGCGCGATATAGTCGACAGGGAATAGCCCTGGGCGACCAGGCCGGGGTAGAGCTCGGTCAGGGTCTGGGCGAGCTCGGCCGACCAGACGTGGCCTATCATGACCGCGTAGCCGCGCTTGTCGGCTATGCGCAGGCCTTCGTCGATCTGACGTAATATGGATTCCCTATCCGGACTGTTGTCTAAAAACACGTTGCGCTCCCAAGCCGTAAAGTCCATGAGGGAAGCCACGGTACGCACGACCGTATCGCCTATGGTAACGGAATCCAGGAAGAATATACCGGCGCGACGCGCCTCGTCGAGTACTATGCCCATGAGCCTTGGATCCTGGGTCGCGGCCGAGCCCATATGGTTGTTCATGCCGACGGCGCCGCCGAGCTCGCGTAGGTTCTCTCGTACGGTCGATCGGATCTCATCCTCGGCCATCGAGCGGTAGATGGCCTTAGGGCCCGGGTCGAGGCCGTTCATCGCCTCCATGGGCTGGTGGAGTATGAGCTCCTTGCCGGCGCGGCGCACGAGCCTGGCGGCCTCTCCGCTATAGGGCAGGCCAGGAAGGACGGCGATCGTTATGGGGCCGGGGAAGCGTAGGAAAGGCTCTAGCTGATGCAGGTTATGCCCCGCGTCGTCTATGACGAAGATGAGCCGGCCCCGCTTGGGGCGCTTGGCCTCGTCGGGGCGCGGGTCCGGACGAGCGGCCGCGGCCGGCGCGACGGGCGGCGTAACGGGGGAGGGGAGGGGCGGCCGGGTCGTTCCGGTCGGAGCGGCGGCCTGCGGCGCGGCCGCTCCGGGCGCCGACGCCGGGGGGGCTCCGGAGCCGGCGCCCGAGCCTATGGCGGGGGCCGTAGCTGGTGCCGTAGCGGCCGTGCCCGGGGCATCCGGATACGACGCGCCCGGCTGCGGGTCGCTCCCCGGCCTGATCAGGAGCATAGCCGTAGCGAGCGCGGCGAACACCATGAGGGCGCTTATGAGCAGGAGGAGGGCGCTGGGGTAGTTTCTATCGGATCGAGTCGCGCGGCGCTTCGCCATATTCCGGCCGTTACTATAGGCCGGAAGCCGAGCCGTCGGCAAGCTCGCCGTCGGCAAGCTCGCCGTCGGCAAGCTCGCCGTCGGCAAGCTCGCCGTCGGCGATACGGCTTTTAGGCGCTACCGAGGTAGTTCTGATACTCGTCGTTCTTCTCGCGCAGCTTGCGGAGGGCTCGCTTTTCGATCTGCCTGACGGTCTCGGCGGAGATGCCCATGCTCTGGCCTATCACCTTGAGCGTGCTCTTCTTAGCGCCGAAGAACTCGAAGCGGTACATGAGCACGGTGCGCTCCCGTTCCATGAGCTCCTCTAGCAGGCTTAGGGTGCGCTCTCGTTCGTATTCCTTTTCCATCTGCTGGTCGGGGCTATAGCTCAGGTCCTCGTACACGTCGATGATGGAGCCGCCTTCGTCGTCGTCCTTTTCGACCTCCAAGGGTACGACGCCGCCCGAGAGATCGAGGGCCTCCCGTACGCTCGCCGCGCTAATCCCGAGCTCCTTGGCGAGCTCCTCGTAGCTCGGTTCGCGGGAGTAGAGCTGCGAGAGCGCCGCGTGGGCTTTGTGGATGCGGCGAATGAGCTCTTCCTTGCGGTGAGGCAGGCGTATGGCGCGCCGGGTGTTTACCAGCGAGCGGGTTATGGCCTGTTTGATCCACCAGGAGGCGTAGGTAGAGAAACGGACGTTCTTGCGGTAATCGAAACGTTCGGCGGCCTTGATGAGGCCGGCGTTGCCCTCTTGGATCAGATCGATCAGGCTGACGTCGAAATTGGCGAAGGAGCGCGCTATCTTAATGACGAGCCGGAGATTCGATTCGATGAGCCTGGCGCGGGCGGCTTCGTCGCCGTCCTGGATGCGCATGGAAAGGTCGCGTTCGTCGTCGGCCGTGAGGAGCGGAATGCGCTTCACGCTCTCGTAGTAAGATTTGAGGCTGTCTTCGTACAAACCTTTGGCTGCTTTCGCGTGCATATCAACCACCTCTACTAGTTAATATGCAACTATCGTGCCAAATGCTCTTGGTTGTGGCGAGGAGCTACTATTTCTATACAGAGTAGGGTATTAGAGCGACTTTCTGACCCGCGGTTCTGGATTTCCCCGGGAATCGTATCTTTTTCTACACGAATCGGTCGTTTGACTGTATGAAAAAGAATAAGAAGGCTGAAGCGTCGGGCCTCCCTTCATAGAATCCAAGCCTCTTCTCTATAGGTCCGCTGCTTGCTTAAAAAAAGCGGCGCCCGGTGGGGCGCCAAAAAAGCGAGCTTGAAGCTCAACGTTTTAGTTTAGGATGGGGCTTACGATCTGGGACTGTTGGGCGCTCGTCGACGCGTGAGCCGGCCGGTATTCCCGGATAAACGTAAAGATCGCTAGCAAAGTGATGATAGCGAGTACCAGCTTTCTCATGCGCGCTCCTTCCGAAGCTTATAGTATCGGCATCGGCGCTCTTCCGCAAGCCGTGAACCGTGGCGGAATTCGGGCGAATCTCGCCTGAATCCTAACGTCCGAGCATACTCAAAGGATCGATGGCCTTGCCGCCTAGGAACAAGCCGAAATGAAGATGGGGCCCCGTACTGTAACCGGTCGATCCGAGCAGGCCGACCACGGCGCCCTGCGATAGCGTTTGACCTTGGCGGACGCGTATGGCCGAAAGGTGCGCGTACAGCGTCTGGTACGATCCGGCGTGCGTAAGTATGACGAAGTTGCCGAAAACGGCGCTGTAGCCGGTCTCGGCTACGCGGCCGTCCATGGCCGCCTTTACCGGCGTATCCTCCGGCGCGACGATATCGAGGCCGTTGTGGAATTGCCTGACGCCGGTGAAGGGATTGGCCCGGTAGCCGAAATTTGAGCTGATACGCCCGCGCACCGGCCATTCGATGAGGGTGCCGAGGGCTTTCTTGAGCTCCGTGCTCGACATCCTGGCGCCGGGCAGGAAGAGGGCCTGGCCCGGGCTCAGGGTTTGGTTGGCCAAGTCGTTGGCGTCGATGATGTCGAGGACGCTCAGCCTATGGGCGGCGGCGATGGACGCTAGGCTGTCGCCCCGGCGTACGACGTATGCGACGCCGTCCAGGTTGGGAATTTTGAGCGTCGCGCCGGCTTGGAGGCGGCGGACGTTCGTGATGCCGTTGATAGATATGAGGGTCTCTATCCGAACGCCATAGCGCCTGGCGATTTGGTCGAGGGTCTCGTTGCGGGCGACGCGATGGCTGCCGACGCTCAGCCGTAGGGGCAGTTCGGCGAGCGCGGCCGGCTCTTCGTTCGCGGCGGGCTCGGGGCCGAGGCTCTCGAGTATGAGGGCTATGGCCGAGTCGTCGCTCGGCATGGTGACCGCGCTGAGGTCGGGGCGGGGCGGCATGGCGGCGAGCAGGGCGGCGCCGGCCATGGCGGCGAAGGCGACGAGCGCCGCCCCGAGGCCGAAGGCGAGGCGGCGGCCGGAGGGAACGCTGAATGCGGCCTTAGGCTTTAAGGCGGGCCGCGGCGCTGCGTCGATCGGCTCGAAGGGTTTGAAGGTGTCAGCGAGCGTAGCCTCGGTCGAGCTTTCGGCCCGCGGCGAGACGGGAGGCGGCGCGGCGCTTACCCGCGGCGCCGCTTCGGGCGCCTTCCGCGGGCTGAAGTCGTAGAACAGCCGGGCGTCGACGCGCGAAGGGGACGGAGCGCCGGGCCGCCGCTCGGGACGGCGACGGGCGACTTCGGCGGCGCCGAGCCCGAGCTTAGCCGGGTCGAGGGGCGAGATTATCCGGTTCCCGGCGTCGCGGCCGGCTTGGGGCGCGGCTCGTCGGCGTTCGACGCGCTGCGCTCCGATGACGCTGTCCATGTCCATACGTTACTATATCGGCGGTAAACGCCGCCTCATTGAGCGGGCGGCGATAGGAGGCGCGGGCTGCGCATCGCGAAGAGGACACGCCTATCCCCCCTGGCCATCATAGCGAGCGCCGCCGCGCTGGCCTTGGCCCTGCGCGCCTTCGCCCTAGACCTGACCATCGTGCGCGGCCGATCCATGGCGCCCGGCGCCTCGGACGGCGACCTCGTACTCTACTGGAAGGCGGCCTACGGGCTACGTAGGCCCTTCGGCGAAGGCTACCTGCTCCGATGGCGGGATCCGTCGCCCGGCGAGGCGGTCGTGGCGATAGGCCAGGGACGCCCTCGGGTCCGCGCCTTGAAGCGGGTTTTCGAGACGGGGCCGGCCTTCATGCTCTTCGAGGACGGGGCCTGGAGGGCGCGCGGCGGCGTGCTCGCGCCGGCGCCGGGCAGCGCCTCGTCGACGCGCCTATCGCTCTACCTGCCTCCGGGCTCGGCCTTCCTGGCCGGGGACAACCCCGAGGCCTCGTACGATTCGCGGCATTACGGGCCGGTACCGATTGAGAATATAGCCGGAAAGGTGCTACTCTATATCCCTAATCCCACCGGCGCCCTCTTCGGACGCCGCGAGCCGGGCGATCGCTGAACGGGGGTAGGGCGCCACGTGTCTTTTCGCTTCGCGAGGTACTACACGATTATCGCGGCGCTCGCGCTCCTAGCCGGCTTGGCGCTGTGGCGCTACGCCGCCCTCGCCCTCGCCTTCGCCGAGGCGCCGCGGGCGGGAGCCCAGGCTGCTTCCGCCGTCTTGGTGCGCGGCTCCATCTACGACCGCAACGGGCGCCTCCTGGCCGCCGACACCGATCTCTACGACGTGTCGGGCTGGCGGCCGAGCATGGATCGCGCCCGTCCGGAGGCCTATGCGGCGGCCTTCGCCGCGGCCCTGGGCGGCGACGCCTCCTCCTACCTGAGCCTTCTTGCGCCCGAGGGGCCTGATTTCTTCTTTATAGCCCGGCGCGTCTCGGGCGACGCCGCCAGGAGCCTCTCGGCGGCCTTGAACGAGCGGCGGCTCGCCGGCGTGGCCATGGACCGCGTCGCCGGCAGGGTCTATCCCGAGCGCGACCTGGCGGCCCAGCTCATCGGCTTCGTGGGGACCGAGAACCGGGGCCTGGCCGGCGCCGAGGCCGCCTACGAGCGCGAGCTGGCCGCCGATCCGGGCTCGCTACGCGGCGGCTACGCCTACGGCAACTCGGTGTTCCTGACCATAGACGCCGACCTGCAGTACCGCCTGGAGGAGCTCTGCGAGGCTGCCATGGTCGAGCATAGGGCCGAGGGCGTCGTCATGGTGGCGATGCACGCCCGCACCGGCGAGGTGCTCGCCTACGTCTCGCAGCCCGACTTCGACCCGAACCAGTTCCTCAAGGCCGAGCGCGATTCGTGGCTGGACAGGGCGGGCATCTACGCCTACGAGCCCGGATCGGTCTTCAAAGTCTACAGCATGGCAGCGATCATGGCCTTGGGCGGCATCAACGAGCGGACGACCTTCGTCTGCAACGGCGCCTACGAGCGCGTGACCGCCTCGGGCGAGCAGATCGTGATTCGCTGCCTGGGGAACCACGGCGTCGTCGATATGACGAAGATACTTGAATACTCGTGCAACTCGGGGGCCGCCCAGGCGGCCGATACCGTGAGCTCACTAGACTTCTACGCGAAGCTACGCGAGTTCGGCTTCGGGGAGCGCACGGGCGCGGACTTGGCCGGCGAGAGCCCGGGGCTCCTGCGGGCGCCTTCGGCCTGGTCGGCGCGCACGAAGCCGACCGTGGCCATGGGCCAGGAGATCCTGGTGACCGCGATGCAGATGGCCGCCGCGGCGACGCCCTTGGCCAACGGCGGCGTGCTCCTGCGCCCCCGGACGCTCCTCAAGATCAGCGAGCCCGGCGGCGCCCCGGTGGTCAGCCCGGGCGTCATACCGGTTCGGCGGGTTTTAGACGAGCGGACCGCCCAGGCGGTGCTGGGCGCCATGGAGGCGGCCGTGCTGGACTCGGGTACGGGCCGGCGGGCGCGCATCGAGGGCCTGCGCATGTCGGTGAAGACCGGCACCGCGCAGATGATCGACCCGGCGACCCGGCGCTATAGCCCGACCGACTTCATAGCCAGCACGGTGGCCCTCTTCCCCAGCGAGGCGCCCGAGTACATCGTCTATACGGCGCTTATTAAGCCTAAGGGCGATTCGTTCTACGGCGGCCGGATCGCGGCCCCCTTGGTGCGCGAGGCGGCCATTACCATAGCCGATCTGTACGGCGTGGAGCGGGCCGGCTCGACGCGCGCGACCCACGACGGCCGCATCGTGCTGCCGGCCCTGGGGCCGGCGGCCATAGGCGACACCATGCCCGACCTGATAGGCGTGCCCAAGCGCCTCTTGTCGGCGCTGCTGGAGCGCGACGATATAACGGTAGAGATCGAGGGCGAGGGTTGGGTCTACGAGCAGGAGCCGGGCCCCGGCGAGCCGGTAGCGCCCGGGTCGACCGTGAGGCTGCGCCTTCGGTGAGCTTCCTCGAGACGAACCTAGCCGCCCTGGCGAGCCGGCGTCCGGAGCTGGCGGCCGCGCTGCGGGACCTTCCGGTCGGCGCGGGGGCGGGAGCCGACGGCGGCCCGCCCGCCTTGGAGCTCAAGCCGACGCGCTCCGGGCGCCCGAGCGCGACGCTTCGCGGCTCCTGGCTGCACTCGCGCTACGACCCGGCGGCAGAGGCTAAGGCTTTCGCCGACGCCAGCGTGGGCGCTTCGACCGAGCTCGCGCTGCTGTTCGGCTTCGGCTTGGGCTACGCGACGGAGGCGCTCTTGGCCGCCGGGGTCTCGGTCGTAGCCGTGGAGCCGGAGCTGGGCGTCCTGCGGGAGGCCTTGGCCGCCCGCGAGCTGAACGAGGCGTTAAGCCACCCCGACTTGACGATCCTGGCGGCGGACGCGGCCGGCTCGGGCGGCGGAGCAGCGGAGCTGGAGGCCGCCGTCTCCGCGGCTATCGACGGGGTAGAGCCGCGCAGCCTACGCTTAGCCGAGCACCCAGCCTATGCGCGGCTCTACCCCGCGGAGGCCGAGCGCCTGCGCGCCTTGGCGGCCCGCTATACCGAGAAGGACCGGATTAACGAGGCCACGCTCAGGCGTTTCGGCCGCCGCTGGGTGAGGAACCTGGCGGCCAACGCCGCGCTCGTGCCCCTCCTACCGGGCATAGCCGAGCTCCGCGACGCCTATCGGGGCCTGCCCGCCCTGATCCTGGCCGCAGGGCCGAGCCTGGACGAGGCCCTGCCGTACCTGCGCCGGCTTGGCGATCGCGCCCTCGTGATCTCTGTGGATACCGCCCTGCGCTCGGCCCTGCGGGCCGGCGTAGAGCCCGATTATACCGTCGTCGTGGACCCGCAGTACTGGAACGCCCGGCATCTGGACCGCTGCGAAGCGCCGCGCTCGGCCTTGGTCACCGAGCCGGCGGTCTGGCCGGCGGCGCTCCGCGGCCGCTGGCGAGCCCGCTACCTCTGTTCTTCGCTCTATCCCCTGGGACGTTACCTGGAGGAGCGCTGCGGGAAGCCTAAAGGCGCCTTGGGCGCCGGCGGCTCGGTGAGCACGAGCGCTTGGGACTTCGCCAGGCAGCTGGGATGCTCGCCTATCTACCTGGCCGGGCTCGACCTATCCTTCCCCGGCGGCCATACCCATGCGCGCGCGAGCCTTTTCGAGCAGCGCGCCTTGGCCGAGGGAAGCCGCTTACGGCCCGCCTCCGACGCGCTCTTCGCGGCCATGCGCGGCGGCCGGCCGTACCGGGCGCCGGCCAACGACGGCGGGACCGTGGTAAGCGACCGCCGGCTATCGCTCTACGCCTGGTGGTTCGAGTCGAGGGCGGCGCGCTACCCCGAGACGAAGAGCCGTACGCTCTCGCGCGGGGGGCTCCGCATTCCCGGGCTGCCGCTCACCGAGCTCGGCGAGCTCCTAGCGATGCCGCCGCGGCGGGCCGAGATTGACGCGATAGGGGCGAGGCTCACGGCGGCGGCGGGCGAGGGGCGGGCCGAGGCTCAGGCGTCCGGGGCCTTGGCCGGCCTCGTAGCCGAGCTCCGTCGCGTGGAGGGGCTCTGCCTGCGCGGGATCGCCTTCGCGGAGTCGGGCGACCTGGAAGGCCTTGCGGCCCTGGACGCCGAGCTCCTGGCCAGCGAGGCCAAGGACGTAGTGGGCTTCCTGTTCTCTTCCGTGGACGAGCTGGTCGGCGCGAGGGCGACGAGCTTAGCGGAGAGCCTGGCCCAGTCGACGCGGCTCTACCGAGCCTTGGCCGAGAGCGCCCGCTGGCACGCCGAGCTCCTCGGTGCCGCCGGGCCTGCTTAAGGGCAGGCTCCGCGCCCGACGCGCCCCTCCGGGTGGGCGGCGGCAGCTGGACGATTTCTTCCCGCGACGCTAAAGCCCCGTGGGCCGCATACCGATATTCTAAACGTGAGCATGACTCACCCGAACGGTATGCGCACCGACAGATCGGAAGAGCACACGTCTGAACTCCAGTCACCGAATACGA
>CALKWG010000065.1 GCA_938004315.1 uncultured Spirochaetaceae bacterium | reverse complement strand
CCACCGAGATCTACACTCTTTCCCTACACGACGCTCTTCCGATCTGAGAATCTCGAGGTCTTGAAGCTCTTGCGCAAGAGTTATTCGGGCCGGGTGAAGATGATCTACATCGACCCGCCCTACAATACGGGAAACGATTTCGTCTACGACGACGATTTCACCGAGCCTCTCAATGACTACCTCAAGCGCACCGGTCAGATCGACGGCGAGGGAAAGGCCACGACGACGAACAAGAAGGCTGACGGCCGCTTCCATTCGAAATGGCTCTCCATGATGTACCCCCGCCTCCGCCTGGCCCGCGAACTCCTGCGCGACGACGGCGTCATCTTCGTCAGCATCGACGACAACGAAGTCCACCATTTACGGATGCTGATGAATGAGGTGTTCGGGGAGGAGAATTTTATCGCTAATTTTGTCTGGAACACGGATGGACACTCAGATAATCAATTTGATGTGAAAATCAATCATGAATATGTTCTGCTATTTAGTAAGTCCTCCGATTATTCAAAATTGGAATATATAGTTGATCCAAATACACGTACAGAAAGCAATCTATGGAAAGGCTATGCTGAAAATTCAATTACTAAAAATGGTCCAAAAAATCCGCCAAGTTCAATAGAACTTCCAATTGGTTTTCCATGTTTGGTAGAAACTTTATCCCTTAAAAAGACTGATGTAGCATCTCAGTATTATAAGGATATCAAAGAGACTGGGTATATTTCGCGCCAGATCACAGATCGGTACAGCGTTTCCTACCCAATCAGGCAAGATGACATGATCGTAGCTGAAAAAAAACTAGTGTTCAGCTGTAAAGTTTTTACAGGGTGGGCAAATGCAGATAAGCTTCGCAAGTTTATAATTAATGGCTGCAATCCCTTAATTGAAGAAGATGGCATAACCAGATTCTTCTTATCAGAAAACGGTGTGGTTTACTACAGAAAAGAGAGGGAAAAAGCCAGAAACATTCTTTCAGTTCTAAAAAATTTTAGTACGACAGAAAAGATGCGTGCCGAACTAGAGTCCTCATACGGTATTCCTTTTCAATATCCAAAACCAAAAGACTTAATTAGATATCTAATTTCAATCGGTGCCAATGAAGGGATTGTTCTTGATTTCTTTGCCGGCTCAGCTACTACAGCACATGCAGTAATTGATGGAGTTGTTGACAGTCGGAATTTACAGTACATCCTTATTCAGCTCGACCAACCACTGACTAAAAATATCACCGACCAGATAGCCGGCTATCAATTTTGCATTGATAACAATCTCCCACAAAATATATCCTCAATTGCAAAGGAGCGTATTCGTCGCGTGATCAAGAAGATCAAGGACGAGAAGGCCGGGGAATTGAGCGGGACGGGGGAACTCGATCTCGGTTTCAAGGTCTATAAGCTCGCCCGGTCGAACTTCAAACCTTGGGAGAACTACCACGGCGAGAGCGTCGAGAAGATCGAGGAACTATTCTCCGAATACGTCACGCCCCTCGTCCCCGAATGGCGGAAGATCGAGAACGGGCTCTTGACTGAGATCCTATTGCTGGAAGGCTTCCCCCTCGACAGCGTCATCACGCCCTTGAGCGCCTATAGCGAAAACCACGTCGTCGAAATCTCCTCCAGTTTCCACGAGCACCGCCTGGTCGTCTGCCTCGACGATACGATCGAAGCCGCCACCGTCAAGGCCCTCGCCCTCCGGGAGAACGACAGCTTCGTCTGCCTCGATTCCGCCATCGACACCGAGACGAAGACCCGCCTGGCCGACAAAGGACAGATCAAGACGATATGAAACCCATTAAGATACAGTTCGAGAGCAACCAGAGCCATCAGATCGAAGCCCTTGAGAGCGTCGTGGAGCTTCTGGACGGGCTCTTCCGTGTAGGGGACAACGACTTTACCCTCGGGGACGACATCCAGCCGAATATTCCGCCCTACTACCAGCTTGACTCAGGTTGGCTCGAAGAAAACCTCGCGGCCGTACGCACTAACAACGCCCTCGGCGAAACCCTCGGCCTTCAGCTTGACTCGGGCTTCATGATCGAAGGCGTCTCGGCCGACACCTGGGAATACCCGATCTTCACCGTCGAGATGGAGACCGGAACCGGAAAGACCTACGTGTACCTCCGGACCATCCACCGCCTCTACGAGAAGTACGGACTGCGGAAGTTCATCATCGTCGTCCCCTCCGTCGCCATCTACGAAGGCGTCGTCAAGAACTTCGGGATCACCCGGGAACATTTCAAGGGACTCTACGACGACGTCATCCAAAAACCGATCGAGTACGACGGCGCCAAGCCGATGCACCTGAAGAACTTCGCCATCGGCCGGGGGATCGAAGTGATGGTGATCACCGTCGACTCCTTCAACAAGAAGTCGAACACGATCTTCAAGAAGACCGACAAGCTGATGGGGGAGCGCTACCCCTACCAGTACATCCAGGAGACCCGCCCGATCCTGATCCTCGACGAATCCCAGAACTACCAGAGCGAAAAGTCGAAGGCGGCGCTCCGTACCCTCAAACCGCTCTTCGCCATCAACTATAGCGCCACACCAGGGAAGGACGCCCCGAACCTCGTCTACAAGCTCTCGCCTTTCGATGCCTTCCGGCGTAACCTCGTGAAGAAGATCGAAGTACTCGGGATGATCGAAGCTCAGAGCGTCGGCCAGGCCGAAGACTACCTGCGCCTCCTCGGTATCTCGAAAGAGGGTAGGCAGATCACGGCGACCTTCGATGCCATGGTCCGCGGCAAGGACGGACTTAGCGCCCAGGAAGTATGCGTGACCGGCCGGGCGAACCTCGCGACGCTGACGAAGAACCCGGCCTACGAAGGATGGGTGGTCGAAGAGATCAACGAGAAGGACGGCTTCGTCCAGTTCAAAGACAGGGACCGTTTCAGCATCTCCGAGGAACGGCTCGTATCGATCACCAAAGAAGCGGTCTTCAAGCGTCAGATCGAGGAGACGATCCGAACCCACTTCGATAAACAGGCTCTCTTGAAACCCTACGGCATCAAGGTCCTCTCCCTCTTCTTCATCGACCGGGTGGCCAACTACGTGGGGGAAGAAGCCTTCATCAAGCGGCTCTTCGACGAGGCCTTCGAGCGATTGAAGCATCTTTCGCCGGAATGCAAGGGCCGGACGGCGGCACAGGTGCGGGAGGGCTACTTCGCCAAGAAGAAGGCGACGAAGACCGAGGCGGAGGCCTTCGTGGATGACGCGCCCGACGAGAATGCTGAAAAGGCCGCCTACGAACTCATCATGAAAGAGAAGGAACGGCTCCTCTCCTTCGAAGAGCCGGTGGCTTTCATCTTTGCCCATTCGGCCCTACGCGAAGGTTGGGACAACCCCAACGTTTTCCAAATCTGCGCCTTGCGGGAGATCGTCTCGGTGAACCAGCGCCGTCAGACGATCGGCCGGGGCCTGCGGCTCCCGGTGAACCAGGAGGGGAAGCGCCTGGAGGATCGGAGCCTGAATGTCCTGACCGTGGTGGCGAACGAGAGCTATGCGAACTACGCTCAACGTCTTCAGGAAGAGTATGAAGCGACTGGGGACCTCCTCCCGGCGGTTCCGGTCGATGCCTCGAAAAAGCTGACCGCGACACGTAATAAACGTATTTACGATTCCAGGGACTTCAAGAACTTCTGGAACAAACTGATTCAGAAGACCGAGTACGAGATCAAGGTCGAAAACCGTACCCTGGTGGATGACTGCATCCGGAAATTGAACGGCACGGTTTTCCCCGAGCCGAGCATCGTGATCACCCGCGGAAGGTATGTCATCACGAATTACCGGCTTGAACTCCTCGGGATGACTGCAGACGAAGCGCATGTCCGCATCTGCAAAGAGAACTCCGACGGGAACCGGGACGAATCGGACCATTTCGTGAAGGTGGGCCACGATTTCTCGAAGATCAAGCACGACCCGGTCTTGAAACCCTTCAAGGTGGTTTCGCTATCCGGACAGGGCGATACCGCATCCCTCGGCTTTTCCGAAGGCGGGGACTTGACCCGCGACCGGGCGATCATCTTTTCTACTGAGCAGGGACAGTCGATCCGTACGCGGCGGGAATACGAAGAAGTCACCGAGCTTCCGAAGTTCAATCTGATCGAACGAGCCTCCCGGGAATTGTCTCTGACCCGTTCCACTGTCCTTGCGATTTATTCCGGATTGCAGCGGGCGCACAAGGAATCTTTCATCAAGAATCCCGAGGGCTTCGCGGGGATCTTCATCTCGGTAATCAAGGATTGTCTTGCCGAACATATTGCCGACCGCCTCGAATACACGGTAACCGAGGAGATCCTTTCACGTTCCGATGCGGATTTTTTTCCGGAAGAGAAGAAATACCCCGTCAAGGAATTGATTGCCGGCCGTGAAGATTCTTCCCTCTACGATTATGTTCAAGTGGATTCGGACAATGAACGGCAATTCGTCGAGCGGGTCAATGAAGATGGCGAGGTGATCCTCTACTTCAAATTTCCGCCCACCTTCAAGATTCGCATCCCCCGGATTATCGGAAACTATAACCCGGACTGGGGGCTACTCCGCTGGAACGCGGAACACCGGCTCAAGCTCGAATTGGTACGAGAAACGAAGGGGAACCTCGACCTCGCCATGCTCCAGCATTCGAACGAAGGTCGTAAAGTGCGCTGCGCGCAAAAGCACTTTGCCGAACTGGGGATTTCGTATCGGCATATTAAAGGCGACACCGTTGACTGGTGGAAGGAAGAAGTAAGAGATGCTGCAAATTCATTGGGAATTTAAAAAGAAGCACCTCCTAACTAAAGTCTACTACCATGAGAGAGCGGGTAGGTGAACACTTCTGCGAGATAGGGCAAGAAGCCGACGCTTTGCTGCTACCCCCTTACTGGATCCGAGAGCGGCTGAGGATAAAAAATTCTTCTTGGCTAGGCGTTTCTTTCTTCTCGAGCGCATCGAAGCCCTCGTCGAACTTGGCGGCTGCCTCGGCGTCGATGTGGTACGCCTCGCTCTCCTGATAGCGCCAAGTTCGGCCGCCCAGGCTCCCCGGCTTGAGCTCCTTAACGCCGGGCTCGCCCGCCGGGCGGAGATTGAAGCGGAGAGCGCGGCCCCGTCGCGTAGCGGCGGGGAGACGCCCTAAGCCGACCCGGCCCTTAACGGGAGGCGCCGGCTATCACCTCGTCGGCTATAGGCGCGATGCGTTCGGCTTCTCGTAGGTCTGCTTTGAGATGATCTTGAAGTGCAGCACGGTCGATGGGAAGGGCAAGCTCGGACAGCTTATTTGCGGAGAATGGAGTCACAAAAGATTCAGGAACTCATTGACGGAAAGATTTGATTGCCGAATGATCGCGCGCAAAGTCCCCGTATCGAGTTCCTTATGATCGGGTATGACAAGCTGGACGAATGGATCGGTTCGCTTAAGCACGACGTGACTTCCGTTCTGTCGGATTATGGTAAAACCACTCTTTTGCAGGGCGGCGATAGCTTGGCGGCCCGATATTCGGGGCAGTTTGCTCATACGGCAACAAGAAGGGAGTCGAATTTTTCCTCGGGAATCGGCAAACCTTGGTCCTTGAGGGCTTCCGTATAGGCTTGGATAGCTTCCTTGATATTTTCCAAAGCCTCTTCTTTGGTGTGGCCTTGGGAGAGACAACCTGGAAGACTGGGACATTCGACAACGTAATACCCATCTTCACCGGGATATACGATAACCTGCCGCATAAGGAATCCTCCTAGCAATAGTATACTACCATGAGAGAGCAGGTGGGTGAACACCCCGGCGGGATAGGGCGAGTAGCGGGGCGCTTAACTGTCGCCGCTTTACTGGATCCGTGAGCGGCTCAGGATATAAAACTCTTCCTGGCTCGGCGTTTCCTTCTTCTGAAGGGCCTCGAAGCCCTCGTCGAACTTGGCGGCTGCCTCGGCGTCGATGTGGTAGGCCTCGCTCTCCTTATAGCGCCAAGTTCGGCCGCCCAGGCTCCCCGGCTTGAGCTCCTTAACGAGCAGGGCGGTCGGGAAGATGTCGCCATCCAAGGAGACGCCGTATTTCTTGCAGCTCTTGAAGCCCAGCCCGACGTAATTGGCGGGGTTGCCGAAGATGACTACCGCGTCATAGCCGAGCTCCGCCGCCCTGACGAACGAATGCTCTACGAGCCGTTTGCCGTAGCCGCGCCGCTGGTACGCAGGCAGGACGCTCAAGGGGCCGAAGGTCAGGATGGCCTTCTCCCGGCCCTCGCAGTCGATCAGCCTCGCCTTGGTGTACATGATATTGCCGATCAAGGCGCCGTCGGCGATCAGCACGAAATCGAGCTCCGGGATGAAGTCGTCGTGCTTACGGAGCATGTGCGCCAGGTAATGCTCGTCGCAGCCCGGGGCGTGCACGTTCCAGAAGGCCTGCTTGGTCAGCGCCTCGACGGCCCGGTGATCGGTAGGGACTTCGTTGCGTATAGTAAGTTCCATGGTAACTCCTTGTACGAGCGTGTTGACGGATGCCCGCCGCGCGCCGCTACCTGGAGCGTAGCCCCGCGAGGCCCGCTTCGTCTCTACGAAGTACGTCGTATTTATGAAGCGCGGCGCTACGGTAGCGTCAGCGATCGAAGCGGAAATCCTCCGCCCGCCGGGCTCGCCCGCCGGGCGGAGATTGAAGCGGAGAGCGCGGCCCCGCCGCGTAGCGGCGGGGAGACGCCCAAAGACTGACTTAAGCAGTCTGAAAACAGCTCTGTGCAGCGTTTGCCTATCCCGGCGGCAGAAGGAGCATTTACCGGACCGCGCTGAAGTCCGATTGCACCGAGTAGCCTCCGCACTATAAAATTTGACTAGTATGCGTCTCCTGTGCATGATAGGCGCGCTAGCCCGAGCTTCAAGCCTCGGGGGGAACCCGCGTCCGTCGGCCTTAGTGCTCTAGCCGACGCGCGCTGAAAGGAGGGAAGATGGCAAACTCTATCGTACGACTGACCGAGCTGTGCTCCGCCGCCGGGTGAGCCGCTAAAATGGGCCCCGAGGCCCTGGCGCAGGTTCTGCGTCCTTTAGCGAATCTCGTACCGGCTCATAACGCCTCGTCCCTCCTGGCAGGCCTAGCCGAGGGCGACGACGCGGCGGTGTACCGCCTGAACGACGAGCAATGCCTGGTATTTACCGTGGACTTCTTCACGCCCGTGGTGGACGACGCCTATGACTTCGGCGCTATCGCCGCGGCCAACGCCCTCTCGGACGTGTACGCCACCGGCGCCAAGCCTTTGTTGGCCTTGAACCTGGCGGCTTTCCCGCCGGATCTGGAGACTACGACCATCGCGGATATCATTCGCGGCGGGGCGGAGAAGGCGGCGGAGGCCGGCTGTCCGGTGGCCGGCGGGCATACGATTACCGATATCGAGCCCAAGTACGGCTTGGCGGTGATAGGCCTGGCGCATCCGGATCAGGTGCTCTTAAAGTCGGGCGCCCAGCCGGGCGACGCGCTCATCCTTACCAAGGCCTTGGGCACGGGGGCGATTACGACCGCCGCCAAGAACGGGGCCTGCCCGCCCGAGGCTTTAGCAGGGGCGGTGGCGTCGATGAAGCGGCTTTCTGGCGACGCCTTGGACGCGCTTAGGCGGCATGGCGTGCGGGCGTGCACGGATATTACGGGCTTCTCCTTCGCCGGCCACGCCTTGGAGCTGGCGGAGAAGGGCGGCCTAGCCTTGCGCATCTACGCCCAGGCCCTGCCGTACCTGTCGGGGGCGGCCGAGCTGGCCGCCGCGGGGCAGCTGCCCGGCGGGGCGAAGCGTAACCGATCGTACTACGAGCCCAAGGTCGATTTCGACCCGGCTCTGGACGAGGCGTTCAAGGCGCTGTTCTTCGTCCCCGAAACTTCGGGCGGGCTCTTCGCGGCCGTCCCCGCGGCCGAGGCGGAGGCGGCGGTACAGGAACTTTCGGCCGCCGGCTATACGGCGGCCATCGTAGGCGAGTGCGTCGCCATGACGGAGAACCCTAGGCTCTTCGTGATAGACGGCGCGCGCCCTTCCGGCTAGGCCGGCTCCTCGTTCGGGGGCCGGCCGCAGCCGGCTTCATGAATGAGGAGTTGAAATGAAACGAGTATTACAGTTCTTCGGCACCCGAGTCGGTATCATCATCACCGGCGCGGTTATCGGCCTAGGTGCGGTGCTTCTAGCCAAGTTCGGCAATCCCGTGAACATGGGCATCTGCGTGGCCTGTTTCGTCCGCGATATAAGCGGCGCCCTGGGCCTGCATCGGGCGGCCGTCGTGCAGAACCTGCGCGTCGAGATCCCCGCCTTCGTGCTCGGCAGCATGCTGGCGGCGCTCCTAGCCGGGGAGTTCAAGCCGCGCACCGGCTCGGCGCCGCTCGTGCGCTTCGTCCTCGGAGCGCTGTCAATGATCGGGGCGCTCGTGTTCTTAGGCTGCCCTTGGCGCGCCTGGCTACGCTTGGCCGGCGGCGACTGGAACGCCCTCTTCGGCATAGCCGGCCTGGCGGTCGGCATCCTCATTGGCATCGTCTTCTTAAAGCGCGGCTATAGCCTCGGGCGTAACTACGCGGCTCCCAAAGCCCTGGGCTGGGTGATGCCGGCCATCGCTCTTGGTCTCTTGGCCCTGGCCGTCTTTCAGCCTCTTTTCGGCCGCAACGCCGAAGGCGCGGCGATCGGTCCCATTTTCAGGAGCGTGAGCGGGCCCGGCTCTATGGCCGCTCCGTTGGCGCTATCGCTGGGTATCGGCCTCATCGTGGGCTTCCTGGCGCAGCGTAGCCGCTTCTGCACGGTCGGCGCGGTGCGCGACCTTGTGCTCTTCCGCGATCCGCACCTGGCTTTGGGCATCGGCGCGCTCGCCGTCACGGCTTTCATCGCGAATCTAGCGTTCGGAAGTTTTAAGCCGGGCTGGACGGGCCAGGCGGTAGCCCACACCGACGGCCTATGGAACTTCGGCGGCATGGTCATGGCCGGCCTGGCCTTCACCTTGGCGGGCGGCTGCCCGGGGCGCCAGCTCTTCCTCTCGGGCGAAGGCGACGCCGACGCCGGCGTCTTCGTCATGGGCATGCTTATGGGAGCGGCGTTCTCGCATAACTTCAACCTTGCCAGCTCGACCGCGGGCGTCTCTCCCTACGGGCCCGCAGCGGTTATCTTCGGCCTCGTCGTACTAGCGGCTATAGGCCTTGGCTTTAAGGAGCGTACATAAAATGAGCGATATTCGGAACCAAGAAAACCAGGTCGTCGTGGACGCCCGCG
>CALKWG010000064.1 GCA_938004315.1 uncultured Spirochaetaceae bacterium | reverse complement strand
ATGGCCAAGCTCGAGCAGTTCGTCCGCGAGATGGTCATGGAAAAGTTCGCCCAGGGCCAGCTCGCCCGCTCGTCGCTGAGTTTCCATGACCTCGAGACCATCATCAACACCTTCGTGCGCATCCTCGCCGGGCACTTCCATTCTCGCATCGAATATCCTAAGCTCAAGGAAGGTTTGCGATGAATAGGATATCGATCGACGTCCGCGACATCCCCGAGCCGGCTTGGCTCGATCGCCTCGAAGCCTTCGCGCAGCGCGCCCTCGCCATGGCCGGGGCCGAGGACTGGGATCTGTCCCTGGCCTTGTGCGGCGACGGCCTCATAGCGAGCCTGAACGCCGAGTACCGTGGCAAGGAAGGGCCGACCGACGTGCTTTCGTTCGAGCAGGGCGAGTGGTTCGACGACCCCGAGCTCGGCGGCCGACGTTTCCTGGCCGGCGACATCGTCATATCGCTCGAGGCCCTGCGGCGCAACGCCGAAGATTTTTCCGTACCCGAGGACGAGGAGCTAAAGCGCCTCGTTATCCATGGTATACTGCATCTATCCGGCCTCGACCACGAAGGTACGGACCCTTCCGAGCCCATGCTCGCGAAGCAGGAAGACATGCTAAAAAGCCTAGCGGAGGAACGCATACTTTGAAGCCTAAAGGAATCCTAAGCCGGCTTTTCCGTCCCGTCGCCCGATCGGGGGAGGGCGAGGACGCCGACGAGATTTCTAGCGAACGTAGGGAGATGATACGCGGCGTCCAGGAGCTGTCCGAGACTATGGTCAAGGAAGTCATGGTGCCCCGCGTCGACACGGTCTTCCTTCCCATCGACTCGCCGCGGGACGAGCTCCTATCCACGGTGGTGTCCTGCGGGCATTCCCGCATCCCCGTCTTCCGCGATACGATCGACGACGTCGTCGGCGTGCTCTACGTCAAGGACCTTTTGCACGCCATCGTCAAGGGCCAGGAGCTCGACTTGGCTAAGCTATCGCGCAAGCCCTTCTTCGTGCCCGATTCCAAGCGCATCGACTCGCTCCTGCGGGAATTCAAGCGCCGCCACGTCCATATCGCCATCGCCATCGACGAGTACGGCGGGGTCTCCGGCATCGTCTGCATGGAGGACATCATCGAGGAGATCGTCGGTGAAATACAGGATGAGTTCGATAACGAGCGCGAGGACGTGCTGAGCCTGGGCGAAGGATCCTGGCTCATCGACGCGCGCATGAACATAGACGACCTGAACGAGGAGCTGGAGCTCGAGCTGCCGGCGGACGAGTTCGATACGCTCGGCGGCTTCGTCTTCGACCTCTTCGGTAAGATCCCCGCCCGATACGAGAAGGCTAGCTGGCGCGACCTCGACTTCATCATCCAGGAGATGGACGGCCACAGCATCGGTTCCGTCAAGCTGACGCGCCGCCCGGAACCGGAGTCGGAGACGTGAGCGCCGGGCCGGGCTTCGGCGGCAGGCGCTCCGCGCCCGCGCTCGTGGCCATGGTCATGGCCGGGGCGCTCCTGGCCGGGCCGGCCTTCGCCCAAGCCAGCCAACGGAGCGCCGCGGCGGCCGTTGCGGAAGGTCGGGCGGCCCTGCTCCGCGGCCAGGTCTACCGGGCTATCGACCTCTTCAGCGAGGCCGCCGAACGCAACCCCGCCTTCGCCGACGCCTGGCTCGGCCTGGCGGAGTGCCAATACGAGCTGGGCGAATATGAGCGGGCCCTACATTACTTGGAGCAGGCCGCCCGCGTCGGACCGCGCAGCGCCGCGACCCGTTCGCTCGAGGGCTTCAGCCTCATAGGGCTCGGCCGCCTCGAGGAGGCGCGCGCCAGCTTCGAGGCCGCCCTGACCCAGCTCCCCAACGACCGGGACGCCCGCTTCGGCCTCGCGCTCCTGGACCTGCGCGCCGGGCGGACGGCCGACGCCAAGGCCAAGCTCGCCGCCACGCTCGGGCAGGCGCCGCGCGACGCCCGCGCGCTCCTGGCCATGGCGCTGATCACGCGGGCCGAGGGGCGCCAGGCCGAATCGGCCTCCTTCCTTTCGGAGGCGCTACGCTGGGCTTCCGACGATCCCGCCGTCTGCTACGCCGCCGCCGTGCTATCGTACGAGGCCGGCGACCCGGTGGAGGCCGCCCGCCTCGCCTCGCTCGCCCTGTCCTTGAATCCCGGCTACCTAAAGGCGCGCTCGCTCCTGGCCGCCGTATATTACGAATCGGGCGCCTACGATAAGGCGCGCGACGAGCTGGCCTTGAACGTCGCCGCGGATCGCTCCGACGCCGGTTCGTGGTACCTGCTCGGCCTCGTAGAGGCCGCGACGAGGCGCTTCGACGAAGCGGAGTACGCGCTCTCGAACGCGGCGCGGCTCAAGCCGGACGACGAACTGGCCAGGCTCGCCCTCGAGCAGCTGGTGATGGATAGCACCAGGCTCGAGGACCCCGTTCGCGCCGCCTATGCCGCGTACCGCTTCGAACGGGCCGCCCAGTTCGAGCGGGCCTTCCAATACGAACGAGCTTTAACCGAATACCGACGCGGCCTAGCTCTCGACCCCTACGCCAACCAGGGCAGAAGGCGCTACGCCGAGCTTTTACGCCTGCGTAAGCTCCCGGCCGCCTACTTGGCGGAGCTCAGCTTCTTAGCCGAGCAGGGGAGGGCGGACCGGGCCCTGAACGACGCGATGGAGATCTACGCGAGCCTCCTCGGCACCGGCGCCTTGGCGCGTTGGGGTTTAGGCCACCTGGACCTGGGGCGTAAGCCTTATACGGTCGCCCTCCATACCCTGTCGGGCGGCGGACTCCCTGGCCATTCCGGAGGCGACGCCATCGCTGCGCGCGCCTTGCGGGAGCTGCTCTCGTTCTCGCCGCAGATAGCCGCCGCCCGAACTATGGCTCGCTGGGATAGCCCCGCCGACGCCTTAAGGGCGGCCCGCGAATCGGGCGCCGACTATTATCTACTCGTGCGCATGGCCGAGACCGAGAGGGAAGTCCTCGTCTCCGCGGAGCTGCGCGTCGCCAGGAGCGGGGCTCTCGTGGAGCGCATCGAGGCGCCGCGCTCGGGGAACGACCGGGTCCAGCTCGCCTTGGAGCGCATCGCCAGGCGGGTAGAAGAGTCCCTGCCTCTGCGAGGGCTCGTTTTGAAGCGTCAGGGGATGAAGGCCGTGGCCGACCTCGGCCGCATCGAAGGCGTGCAGCTCGGCGATCAGTTCCTCGTAATCAAAGCGGGGGCCGTGAGCCTGCGTTCGGACGGCCCGGGCCTCAGCTGGAAGGACGCCGATATAGTCGGCCGCTTCGTCGTCGCGAGCGTCGAGGACGAGATCTCGGAAGGTACGCTCGAGCGGAACGGCTTCTTCGACCGCATGAATCCCGGCGACGTCCTCGTGCGAGCCCCGGCCGAAGCGGCCGACGGCGTGCCCACGGCCGCCCCGAGGGCCGCGGAGCCCGCGCGGCCGAGCGCCGCCGATACCTTCAGCTCCTATTGGCTTACGCTCTTCGACCGGGTTCGTAGCCTCTACTGAGCCTCGCGTTGCCGACGGGCTGGGCGCGGCGCTATCTTGGTACGATGAAGTTACGTTTAAGTCGCATCGCCGCCATGTTCCCCCTGCTCCTCGTCGCCGCGTCTATCGCTTGCACGCTCATTCCGATCAGAACTTCCGGTACCGCCGAGGCGGCGGAACTGGCCGATCCCGATAGTCGTTTTATACGGGTCGACGGCGTGGAGCTTCACTATAAGCTTTTCCCGTTCTCGGGCGACGACGCTTCCGTGAACGAGGGCGCCCCGCGCCCCGCCTTCCTCCTCCTGCATGGCTTCGGCGCCTCGGTCTATAGCTGGCGCGAGGTTGCCCGGGCCTTGAGCGTATGGGGCGACGTGATCGCCTACGATCGGCCGGCCTTCGGCCTCAGCGAGCGCCCGCTCCGTTGGAGGGGGAAAAGTCCCTACGGACCCGAGAGCCAGGTGAGCCTCGCCTTCGGCCTCCTCGACGCCTTAGGCTATGAGAAGGCGATCTTCGTAGGCAACTCGGCTGGCGGTACGGTCGCTATGAACGCCGCCTTGGCCCGGCCTGAACGCGTCGCCGCCCTGGTCCTCGTATCGCCGGCGGTCTATGCTGGCGGCGGGGCGCCGGCTTTGGTTCGACCGCTCCTTTACTTCCCTCCCATAAACCACCTGGGCCCGCTCGTGGCGCGTCGCATCGCCGACGGCGGCGACGATTTCATCCGCTCGGCCTGGCATGACCCGAGCCGCGTGAGCGAGGCGGTGCTCGCCGGCTATCGCCGACCTTTGATGGTCCGCGACTGGGAGCGCGCTTTATGGGAGCTGACGAAGGCCTCGCGCGCAAGCGGCTTGGCGAAGCGATTGGCTGAGTTCAATCTTCCCGTACTCGTCGTCACCGGGGATGATGACCGAATCGTGCCGACGGAGCAGAGCATACGGCTCGCCTCCGAGCTTCCCGATGCGGAGCTCGTGGTCATCTCCGGGAGCGGACACCTCGCCCACGAAGAAAGCCCGGAGGAATTCCTAGCGGCTATCGATAAATTCATTCTAAAACGTTTCAAATAATGAAAAATACGTTCAAATATCAAAAAGACATCTTGCCTATCGCGTGATGAACGTGTACAATACCCTCCGGATGGCATAACGATCCGTCCAATCGTCAACATGGTTATGTCCGTAATAAGGAGGGCATGATGAACGCGTATATCCGCGAGGTTCTGGATGGCTTAAAGGCTCGCGCTCCCTGGGAAACCGAGTTTCTCCAGGCCGCCGAGGAAGTACTCGAATCTATCGCTCCGCTCATCGAGAAGGATCCTAAATACAAGGCCCAGCGCATCCTTGAGCGCATCGTCGAGCCCGAGCGCACCGTTATGTTCAGGGTGCCCTGGATGGACGACAAGGGCGACTACCACGTCAACCGCGGCTATCGCGTGCAGTTCAACAGCGCCATCGGCCCCTACAAGGGCGGCATCCGCTTCCATCCGAAGGTGACCCTCTCTACCTTAAAGTTCCTCGGCTTCGAGCAGATCTTCAAGAACAGCCTGACCGGCCTCCCCATGGGCGGCGGCAAGGGCGG